>NZ_CANLCN010000012.1:0-173581 GCF_947489045.1 Saccharicrinis aurantiacus | reverse complement strand
AAGAAACCCTCTTTAAATATAGACATCATAGATAATGACCATATTAATAAGGCTGCTTAGATCGAACTCACGTTAATTATATAGATCATATAATTTATTCATGGTACCACACTGTACATAATCTATAATTAGCCATTGATTATAAACTATTTACAATTTGGCGTATTAAACATTACAATTATTACCTTATTTACCCATTTAATCGGATCTTATTCTTTGGGTATAAAAATTAGCTTCTTTGGCTCCTATTTTTATGTACTTGGATGAACTCTATTTTCTGTTCGATATGGCGTTGGGGCTTGGTCGTACCTCAGTTGGGGCATCATTGGGTCCGCTTCGGGTGTTTATTGGGTGTTTATTGGCCCTATACACCCGAGGCAGATCCGAACGTGCCACAACCCAGGTACGACTCAGACTCAAACCGAAAGGCACCAAACACCAAAGCTCAATTTCAAAAGCCCCAAACATCTTATGCATTTTAAGCGCAAATTTGACCTATAATAGAGCAGAACGGCATCAAGCATCCAAAATATAATTTCATTTAAAATTCGCCCAATAATTACCAAGGCATATTTTAATGTATTTATTTTAGTTAAAGAGCAGAAACAGTTTTTTTCCAAAACCATATTAATTTCTGCACATACCATAAAAAACCAAATATTGGCTGAGAGGAATAAAATAATACAATAAGTTATTTAGGAATACTTAACACAATCAAATTACGATTACATTATAGCCCTAAAGATTCATTAATAAACATTACGCTCTAACAGTAACTTTAATAATACCTGTAAACAAGGAAAAATTTCGTTATCAAAATATTGCTATCATATACTTGGAGTAGCAAAATAAAAATGTGTTTTACTTTGCTTATGATTATGGAAATGCGCCTTCGTCAGAAAATAACATGGTGATCATTATTCAACAGCAAATCATATAATAGTAACCTCCTCTAACTTAATACATAGTTCTCAACTATAATATGTAGCTTTTTAATGCTGCCTGAGAATTTCAAGTGTAATAGCTTTATTTTTAGTGATATTCCACACAACTTCTATAAAAAAAGGAGCCTTACAGCTCCTTCCTATTTATATCATTTACTTTTAATCTATTTAGTACGACTCAACCAATTCTGGTATCCAAAAACTAAACAGCAATATTTTCTTACTTCTTCAATTGATCTTTAAACATTTTCTGGAACTTCTCTACTTTTGGTCTAACCACAAACTGACAATACGATTCATTCTTATTATTTTCGTAATATTCCTGATGATAATTTTCAGCTATATAAAAAGCTTCGGCTGCAGACACTTCTGTAACGATAGGTTTATCGTATAACTTTTCGGCATCAACTATCTTAATTTGCTCCTTGGCTATATTTTTTTGTGAATCTGAATGATAAAAAATAACTGACCTATATTGCGTTCCAACATCACCACCTTGTCTGTTTAAGGAAGTAGGATCATGAACCGTCCAAAATACCGCCAGAATATCTCCAAAACTAATTACATCCGCATCATAAGTAATTTGAGCTACCTCGGCATGCCCTGTTTCTCCAGTACAAACCTCCTTATAAGTAGGGTTCTTTGAAGCACCTCCCATATAACCCGATTCTACACTAATCACACCCTCAAGTTGATCAAAAACGGCCTCTACACACCAGAAACAACCTGCTCCTAATGTAGCTTTTTCTATATTTTTTCCTTCCATATGTATACTAACAAATAATATTACTGCAAATATAAGTTTCTTCATAACACATTACATTTATATATCAAAGTTGTTTACGCTTATTGACTATTCATAATATCACACACAACTTTAAATAACTTGTTATCTAAACCAACTAAAAACACTTTAGGTTCATCTAATTTCTTCCAATCATTGAACTCTGTATGGTAATCTAATACCAATAAGGGCTTTATGGATTGAGCATTGATAATAAAATTATATGAATACATTCTCAGCTGAATTTGTAAATTTGTAGCTGAAAATTTTACTTATGAACGGATACCCCCCATTAGCAGAACGCCAAAGACCAAAAACTTTAGAGCAATACATAGGCCAGCAACATCTTGTGGGTAAAAATGCAGTACTCCGAAAAATGATTGAGTCTGGAGTATTCTCATCAATCATATTATGGGGTCCTCCAGGAGTAGGAAAAACAACCTTAGCCAAAATAATTGCCAACCAATTAAACAGACCGTTCTACGAGTTATCTGCAATCAATTCTGGTGTTAAGGATGTTAGAGAGGTAATAGAAAAAGCCAAAAAAGCCAAATTCTTTAATAGTCCAAACCCCATCCTATTTATTGATGAGATACATCGCTTTAGCAAATCGCAACAAGATTCCTTACTCGGTGCTGTTGAGCAAGGTATTTTCACTCTAATTGGAGCCACAACTGAAAACCCTTCTTTTGAAGTAATTAACCCGCTTTTATCGCGTTGCCAGGTTTATACCCTCGAACATTTAAGTAAAGAGGATTTACAAAAGCTACTTAATAAAGTTTTAGATACTGATGAGCTGCTAAAAAATAAAAACATTTCAGTTGAGGAGGAAGATGCCTTATTTCGCTTTTCAGGAGGCGATGCACGTAAACTACTGAATATTATAGAACTTGTAGTTAATGCCGATACTGAAACTAACATTACCATAACCAACGAAAAGGTAACCAAAAATCTACAACAAAACCCTGCTGCTTATGATAAAAATGGAGAGTTGCATTACGATATTATTTCAGCCTTTATTAAAAGTATTAGAGGGAGTGATCCGGATGCGGCTGTATATTGGTTAGCACGAATGGTAGAAGGAGGTGAAGACCCTAAATTTATTGCACGCAGATTGGTGATTTCTGCTGCCGAAGATATTGGTTTAGCAAACCCGAATGCACTTCTTTTAGCAAACCAGAGTTTTGATGCCATTAACAAAGTAGGTTGGCCCGAAGGTAGAATAATTCTTTCTGAAGTAACTATATATCTGGCAACAAGCCCCAAAAGCAACTCTGCCTATAAGGCAATTAAAGATGCTCAGGTATTGGTAAAACAAACGGGCAATTTACCTGTACCCTTAGCACTCAGAAATGCTGCTACCAAATTAATGAAGCAATTTGGTTACGGAAAAGATTACAAATATTCTCACGATGGGAAAAACAACTTTATAGAACAAGAATTTCTACCTATAGAACTAAAAAACAAACAATTATACACACCTCAAAACAACCCTCAAGAGGTTAAAGTATTAGACCGTTTGAAAAGATTATGGCCTAAACGTTACTAAAATTCACACAACTGTTAAACAAAATGCCAACATAATCCTTTAACAAAGGAATTAATTACAAACTATTATTTACTATTGAGATTAGTAACAAGTCAGAATAAACAATAAACCATAACAGATGAAAAAATTATTATTTATTGCACTTTTTCTTATCGGTGCTGCAGGAGTTAACTTCGCTCAATCAACTTTTGATAAAGCTGAAATCGAATTATACCAATCCATTTATGGAATGGAAAAGAAAGCTGTTTTACAAAACTTTCTTAAAATTGAAGATTCAAAAACCGAGGCTTTTTGGACTTTATATGATGCCTACGAGCTACAAAGAACGGAAATTGGAAAACAATGGATAAGCTTATTATATCAGTACGTTGAGTCTCATGACAACATTACTGATGAAGAGTTGAAAGCAGCGATGAGTTCGAGCATGAAAACTCGTGATAAGATGGATAAACTTCAGAAGTCATATTTCAAAAAAATATCTAAGTCTGTTGGCCTTAAAACAGCAAGCCAATTCTATCAATTAGAAAATTATTTCGAAAGCTTATTAAACATTATGATAGTTGAAAGTCTTCCTTATATAAATGAGGATCATATTAAATAATCATATTACATAATATTATATGATGCCTCTTTCAATAACTGAAAGGGGCATTTTTATATAAAAACACTTGTTTATGAAAAAAATTATCTTTTTTCTTTTAATTATAATGGCATTTAACACTAAAGCTCAGTCTTTTGAGATTGCTCCTAGTTATGCATATCACTTTGGTGGTAAAATCAACTATGGTTCTGAACAAATTAAATTTACCGATAGCGATAATTATGGTATTTCAGCTAACTATATTTTACCTAACGGCGTTGGCATAGGTTTCGAATACATACGACAATCAACAACATTTACGCACGATTACAGAGGCCAAAAAATTGGAACCGGAGATGTTAATAATGATTGGTATCAACTTGTTGGAACCAAAAACATAATTGCTAAGGAACATATAGTACCCTATGCTGGCTTGGGCGTAGGAGCTGCTAATTTTAGTCCTAGTAATGTTACAGGCATCTCATACTCATCAGAATTAAAGTTTGCATTTACCCTTCAAGGAGGTGTTAAACTATTCCTATCCGACCATATTGGAATTAAATTACATGCTCATATGTATGTACCTATACAATGGGGAGGTTTTGGCTTTACTGCAGGTTCTGGTGGTTCTGGTGCAGGCTTTAGTGCAGGATCCTCATTTATACAAGGCGATATTGGCGGTGGGATAATATTCCGACTATAATACCAAATACAATATTTACGTAGTAATAGATTTAACCATTTAGGCTAATCATAAGTCGTATTGGATTAAATCTATTGCTGAAATATGGTCAATTTTGAATGGTCATAAAAATAGAAACGTAAATATATTAGTCATGAAAATTCTAAGTAAACCATTTATCTTAAACCTATCTCTTATAATAGGCTTATTAATTTCATCACCACTAAAAGCTGATGAAACATGTACCATTCCCAAAGGCACAAATATTTCAATCAATGTTGATCGATCAATTGCCTCAAAAGCAGTTCAACCTGAATTTCAATTTGGAGGAGTCATCGATTTAGATGTTTTAAGTGTAGATAAAATACTAATTCCTGCAGGCACTAAAGTAATGGGTAAAGTTATCTCTGTTAAAACAGCAGGAAGAGTAGCCGGTCAGGCAGAAATTGTGATGGTATTAACAAAAATACAGAAAGGCGATAAATATGTAGCCATACAAACAGAAGCTTTAAGTGTTAAAGGAGAAGCTCAAGGAAAGAAAACTGCGCGAAATGTTGGTGTGGGAGCAGCTACAGGAGCAGCTTTTAATAAAGGCACAGGTGCCGGAAGAGGTGCTGCTACAATGGGTGCTGTTAGTATTTTGTCTGGCGATGGAAATATAACCATACCCAAAGGATATAACTTACAATTTCCGATTTCTGATTCAGTAAACTTTGAATAATATTATGAGGAAACCTTATACTAGGTTTCCTCAATTTTTATAATCACTAACTTTTCTTTGTTGGAAATAAGAATTGAACTTGTAGTCGAGACTGAACCTTCGCCCAACCATCAGGTCTAACTGCGTTATAATATAAATGCGCATTTATATTGATAGGTTGCTTCCCTATTCTAAACACCTTGCCTGCTCCTCCACCAAATGGAACAATCCACTTATTACTTTCTGTAGCATTCCAATTTGCAGTAATGATAGGTCCGCTAACTAGATACCAAGCTTTAGGTAAATTATAGTTTACAAAATATTGAAATAGAAACTTATTTTCACTCACATCTCCGAAGGTCCAAATATTATTCACTACAATTCCCCCTACCCATTTATCAATCATAGATAAGGCAACAATTGAGGGGCCAATACCGAATTCTTTACTTCCCAAACTTTTTGAACTAGCAGTTGGCAACTGAAAAACAGGTCCAATACCCGGAATTATTTTACCAGCCTTTTTAGGAGATACCCATGCGGTATAATTAATATCTCCTAAACCAGAAGTACTATTATCCTCAAATGAAGATGGTTGTGTAATAATTGGCGCTATAACGCGATTGATGAGATTATATTTTTCACTTATACTTGCAGGAATTACTGGCTGTATATTCAGGATATTCTGCGCCCGTTTATGTGGGCCAATATTATAACTTGTATTGTTCTGAAAAGGCAAACTAATCATTGCTGCCAAAGGGTTTTGTGTAGCTTTTGCGAGTTCTCCATCACTTTTATCTTGTGCTTGCATAATACCCGAAGCTACTAATAATATTGAGTACAAAATCGTTCTTCGTCTGTTCATAGTTTAGTGTTATTTATAATAAATACGGTTCATTCCTTATCTAAAAAAACAATGGCTTATTGGTTAATAATTTACAAACACACAATATTGCAAATGGTTTATAAAAAAACTTATGAAAAACATTTATTGAAGCAGTGGAATTTGAGACAATACACCTCACTATAAAATCTTCATTTGATAAAAACAGCATAATATCCTACAAAATTACAAGCCTGCACATAACTCAACACAATTTCGATAAACTAAGTGAATCTATTACACCCTTAAAGTATGTTAATTTTGAAGAATTTCGACTAGATGATATTTAGCCAAATGGAAAATTGAAGAATTATTTCTTTAAATGAGTCTAAAAACACGATATATATCACAAAAAAGGCTCATTTCGGGCCTATATATTCATAGGCAGTGTAATATTAAAGAAATTTTTCTTTATAAAAAAATTCATGTTGTAGAATACCTATAAACATTACTTCTAAGGCTATTATTATTAAAACAAAATTCTATTTTTGTAACCAAGAAAAAGAAATATTTTATAACGTAGCAAACCAAGAGAACATGTCAAAAAAATTATTGATTCGCGATCTTACTTTAAGAGATGGGCAACAGTCGCTTTTCGCAACACGTATGCGCCAAGAACAAATTGATAGAGTGCTACCAATGTATAAAGATGCCAATTTTTATGCAATGGAAGTATGGGGTGGTGCTGTACCCGACTCAGTAATGCGTTACTTAAACGAGAACCCATGGACTCGTCTTCAAACTATTAAGAAGACAGTGGGTGATGTAAGTAAACTAACTGCATTATCAAGAGGTCGTAACCTTTTTGGATACACTCCTTATACCAACGAAATTATCGATGGTTTTTGTAAAAATGCAATTGATTCAGGTTTAGGAATCATGCGTATTTTTGATGCCTTAAATGATATCAATAACGTAAAATCGACAATCAAATATGTAAAACAACATGGCGGTATGGCCGACTGTGCTGTTTGTTATACTATTGACCCTGCGTACCCTACTCCTCCTAAGAAAAAAGGATTAGCTGGTTTATTCGGTGCTCGCGAAAAAGGTCAAGAGGATGTATTTACTGATGAGTATTTCATCAATAAAGCAAAACAATTAGAAGGTTTAGGAGCCGACATGATTACTATTAAAGATATGTCTGGTCTTATTCCACCAAAACGCGTTTACTCTTTAGTTTCTGACTTTAAAAAAGCAGTTAAGGTTCCTGTTGATTTCCATACACACTGTACTCCAGGTTATGGTTTAGCGGCTGTTTTAGCTTCAGTTATGGCTGGTGCCGATGTGGTTGATACTAACATATGGAACTTTGCTGGTGGTCCTGCTGCTCCTGCAATTGAGTTAATCTATCTTTTCACTAAGAAATTAGGTATTGAGATGGATATCAATATGGAAGCTGTAGCAAAAATTAACGAGCAACTTCTTGAGATTCGTAAAGAATTACATGATGTTGATGGTGTAAAACAATTCCCGAATCCGTTTAACCCATTAACTGATACTGTACCTGCTAATATTGATGCAGAATTCGATAAAGCTATTGCTGCTGTTAAAGCTGGTGATGACGATGCTTTATTAACTGCTTGTCATGCAATTGAAGATTACTTCAACTTCCCAAAACCAAATAACTTGGTTAAAGATGCTGAGATCCCAGGCGGTATGTATACTAACATGGTGGCTCAATTAAAAGCGCTTCAGTCTGAAGATATTTTAGAGGATGCCATGAAATTAATTCCTACAGTACGTATGGATGCTGGTTTACCTCCATTGGTAACACCAACTTCTCAAATTGTAGGTGCGCAAGCGGTTAACTGTGCAATGGACCTTAAAAAAGGATCTCCAATGTACACAAACGTTTCTAACCAATTTATTAGCCTTGTAAAAGGTGAGTATGGTGAAACGCCAATCCCTGTGAAAGAAGACTTCCGTGAGAAGATTTGTGGACACAGAGATCAAAGAGATTTTGATATTTCTACATATAAAAAACAACCAAATCCAGTATTAGAAGACTGTGGTGGTGTTAAATTAGCAGAAACTGAAGAAGAAGTTTTATTATTAGAGCTTTTCCCAATGGTTGCTAAAGGATACCTTAAAGGTGTTAAAAAAGCTGCATGGGAAGCTAAACAAGCTGCTGCTCCTAAAACAGAAGCTGCTGCCGCTGCTCCTAAGGCTGCTAAAAAAGCAACTGGTAAAAAAGTTACTGCTCCAATGCCAGGTAAAGTATTCCGTTATGAAGTACAACCAGGTGATAAAGTAGAAAAAGGACAAACTGTTGCTGTTCTTGAGGCTATGAAAATGGAGAATAACATTGCTTCTGATTATGCAGGGTATGTGAACACCCTAATGGCTGAAGAAGGCGATACATTAGCTGCTGGTGATGCTATTATGGATATTGTTGCTGAAGCTCCTGCTGCGGCTGCTGCTCCTAAAGCTAATGGTGCTGCACCTAAAGCTGCTACTGGTCCTACCAAAGCAGTTACTGTTCCAATGCCAGGAAAAATTCTTGACATTGCAGTTAACGTTGGCGATGCTGTTACTAAGAATCAAGTAGTTATTACTCTTGAAGCCATGAAAATGGAGAATAGCATTACATCTAGCTTTGCTGGTACAGTAAACGAAATTTTTGTTGAAGTTGGCGACACTGTTGCTGCTGATCAAAAAGTATTTGACTTAGTACAATAAGTAGAATATAACATTCGAATATATAGCCTTTGCAATTTATTTTGCAAAGGCTTTTTTTATTCTCCAAATTCACTCAAACGTTCTATTAATGTGTCTAATTTTGTATTATTTTCGCATTATTAATAAACATCAAAATTAATCGCTAGTTTATGCCATATCAAGAAGCATTTGTTCAGCTGTGGGAACAAGTAAAAGAAAGTGTAGAAGAGGGAACCTTTGCCAAATTAACTATGGCTAAAACCATTGGTAAGCCCGATTTAAAAAATATTTTTGTCAGACCTGTTTATTCTGAAAGTAGTTTTAGAGTGCTTCTTAAGTACCGCTATAGGTTAAGAGAAATGGAGGACAAAGAAACTGAAATGACTTTGGAAGAAGCTAAGGCTATATTACAATCGCACTTGCGCAATCCATTTACTTCGCTTATTGTATTTACTACTACAAAAGATCTTCTTTTTAAGATTAATAAAAAGGGAGCAGCCAGCGTTACTGAGAATTTGCCAACCTTCCAGAATATTGTAGAAGCAGAAAGAGACGCCATATAAGCACAGTTCAAAAGAAGCCAAGAAAGGATATTTACAACTTCCATTAAAATACGACCTATGATAAGTAAAAGATTTATTGCTGCTGTTGTTATTATTAACCTAGTAATAGCAAGCGGCTATTCTCGACCATTTTTTAATAAAAAGAAGGATATTCTGATTGCTCAATTCGATAGTAAACCAGATCCGGATGATATACATGCTCAGGCTGCTTTAGGTTGCATGCTATTGCATAAAGATCTAAAAGGAGTGAATTATTATGCCGTTGCTGGTGCTGTTGGAATTCAGAATGGGAAGTATATCGATTCGGAAGAGCTATTTAATATGGCTTTTGGCAAAAAATGGACCGATGCTCATACAGATTGGGAAGGCTCTGTGCAGAAAATCACCAATAAAGTAGCTCCCATATTAAAAAAAGGTGGGAAAGTTTGGGTGCAAGAAGCCGGACAATCGAATATAACTGCAGATTGGATTAAGGAACTACTCACTTTATTTCCTGAGGATATCATAAAATCAAATGTTATAGTTGCTCAGCATAGTAATTGGAACGAAGATAAAACAGACTCTACCGACTTGGCCTACGTAAAAAGCAAAACTAGCTATTTTGCACTAGATGATGGCAATGCTGCTCCTGATGCTGATTGGGGTGATCGAGGCTCCTACTCTACTCCTGAGTACCGAAGCAAGGATAGCAAGTGGATAGAGTTGGCTAAATCATCTGCTAACAAAAAGGCAGGGGCTTTATGGATTGAAGCTGATAGAATAATTACTGAAATGTTTCCTGATGGATTTCCGGAAGAATGGTCGTACATACACCATAATGGAGTAGATTATTCAGACTGCGTTGAAAATTGGTGGATTTTTAACATTGGCGAGTTGGCGGATGATAATGCTAAGTTTTGGGATAGATATATTACAAATTAATCAAAATGGCTTGAGTTCAATTTAAGATTGCTTGTTCAAATCCTATATTGAACTCAGGCTAACATACAGTCTGCCTTAATATCAACAGTAAGGTTTTGCCTAAACTGCACCTAACATAGTTAAATGCTATTTCTTTTTTTCATACAATACTACCAAACCTAATATTGGTCCCAAAGCTAATACTGGATAAATATTTATAGGATTCATTGTTGTTTGTAAAACATTCAGAAGCTGGATACTAACTATAGATATTGAGAAACCGATACAATTTACAATGGTAAGTGCAGTCCCTTTCAGTTTCACTGAGGCATTTTGAGCAACTAGCGTTGAGAAAAGAGGTGAGTCTGCAACAACCACCATTCCCCAAAAAAGAAGAAAAGTAATAAAAAGACTTTCAGATTCAGTAAAGAACATCAAGGGAGAAATAAGGCAGCATCCGCAAGATAAGAGCAGTGCTATAAATGCGATTTGTTTAGTTCCTAATTTTTGTGAGAGATACCCACCGAGTACACAGGCCAATCCACCAATTCCAATAATTAAGAAAGACCATATTGGAATATTAAGTGCAGCTTCAGGATGTTTTGCACCATAAGTCTTTAGCATAATTGGTACAAATGCCCAAAAGGCATATAACTCCCACATGTGACCAAAATAACCAAAAGCCGCAGAACGAAATTTATGATTTCGAAATACATTATAAGAAGCTGATAGTTCTAGCTTGTTTGCGGGTTTTCGGTAAGGACCATCAGGCACCATAATAAACATCAATAAACCTCCTAATACCCCAAGAAATGAAGTTAAAGCGATTACATATTTCCATGGAAAAGCTGTGGTTAGTTCTTTTGCTAAATGCGGAAATGCAGTGCCAAGCACCAAAGCTCCAACTAGGAAACCTAATGATTTACCTAAGCCTTTTTCATAATGGTCTGCTGCAATTTTCATCCCAACTGGGTATATACCAGCTAAAAAGAAACCTGTAATAAAACGAAGTGAAAGAATACTTGATAAGCTATTCTCTTCCCATATTACCCCCATATTAAATAGGGAGCCGAGCAATGCACACGTTAAAAATACTTTTGATGGTGAAAATCGATCAGCAATAGCTAAAATAGCGAAGATTAGTGTACCTAAAATAAAACCGAATTGTACAGCTGAGGTTAAATGCCCTAAAGCACTTTCCTTAAGCTTAAAATCTACCATCATATCGCCCATCACACCATTGCCTGCAAACCAGAGTGATGTGCAACAGAATTGAGAAATTACAATTATCGGAAGTATTAACCTAGACTGTTTCACAAATAATATTATTTCATTGCATTTATGATTGACTGGTTGAAGATGTAAGCAATTTGATAAAACAAACCAACAAAAACACCAAAAGTTCCGGCGATTTTATTGAAAGAACTAAACGTCCTAAATTTTACTCACAGCCTATGCCTTTATTTTTTGTATGTGCCCTGCATGTGCTGCCGTGCGCTGCACCCGAAGTTGTTGAAAAAGTTTAAAAATACAAGTTTTTATCAATATACCTAATGGTGCATGTGCATTTATAATATCCCGAGGGTGAATTGAAAATCATTAACACTAATCACTTATGTGAATAAAGTCCCTTCACGAGCGGAGCTAACGCTTTGAACCGTTAGCAAGTGGTACTTTTTGCGACTGCAAAAATATCGTGGTTTGCGATGACCCATGCAGAGAAGGAAACTAAACGGCAAAAACGAGGCACTAGTAATTTAATTGAACGAGCACTACACGCTGCAAACTTAAGAATAGCTTGCAAAAAAGTGATACGCAACAAGGGAGCAGGAAGCCTTGATGCTATGCAAGTTTAAGAACTAAAACAGCATATTGATTTGCACCGCAAACAATTAGTAGAGGGTGTGTGGAAAATTCAACAGCCTCGTGTGAATATTTCCACAGCCTCGTGTGAGTTTTTCCACACGGGGCTGTGCATTTTTCAACAGGCCCCGTGTGGAAATTTACACAGACTTAATTTTTAAGTAAAATACCCTTGTAAAATATACTAAGCATACAGATAATTATTAGGTATTACTTGCGTGAAATCTCACGCAGCCCTTACGTGAATTATTACGCAAGGGCTGCGTGAGATTTCACGCCAAGTGACGTACAATCCTACGTCGAGTGGCGTACAATCCTACGCCGAGTGGCATGTAGTTTCACGTAAAATTAAACCAAATGGATTATTGAATGATGGATAAGCGTGTAGTTATAAAAGCTAAAGTACATCTGAAAATTATACAATAAACACGAATCCTAAAATCCAATAAAGAACTTTAAAACCCGGTTAGAATACTTGGGTGGTATCAAAAACGGGTATTAGTTCAACCGCGAATAATCGCTGGGTCTTGCTGACTGCCCATATTCCTATTTATTGCCACTAGTACTTTATTTCCTTAATGATATAGTCCTTTCATAAATAAATAACTCTTTACTTTTCAAACTTAGCTCTAGAGACATTTCAATCACTTCACTATCAACGCCATTAGTTGATGATTGCAAACACATTACGCAATACTCTCCTTCAATTTTTTTAGAGTTTAAAACTATATTCTCTGAATAATAGCCAGCAGTTGTGTCATCACTTTGAATAGTATCATATCTTAAGTCGTAAACAATCTGAAACTCACTTTCATTAAGCAACTTAAGTCTTGCCGATTTTTCATTTTGCATTTGCTTTAACAAAATTAAGGTGTCTGTATGCAGACTTAGAGAATCAAAATTAGTGTCTTTAAAAAAACACGTCTTTGGTAACTTTTGTCCTACTGTAAGATAAAATTTGCTTTCATTCCCGATGACAGAATCACTAACAATTTCTTGGCTGAAAATACTTGATGTCGAGATAATAAATGCGATTATAATAATTGGTTTCATTTTTTACGTCTTTGTATTGGTTGCAACTTATAAATATCCCACTAGTACGTGATATATTTAATAAAAACTAAATATATAAACATTCCATTAACGTTTGTTAACGCTTAACCCTTTAAGTGCTTTAAGTGCTTTAAGTGCTTTAAAAATAAGAGTGATGTGGGGCTTGTTTCTCATTTGGGAGGCGCTTTGGGTCTTATTTGATGCAAGCTTCCTGCAGCCGTGCAACAGCTTTGCATCACTGATGCAACCTTCCTACAGTCGTGCAACAGATTTGCATCGCTGATGCAAGCTTCCTGCAACTTTGCAACGGATTTGCGTCACTGTTTTTTACAAAATGTCAAACAGCAAATCATAACTACTGCTCCAAGTATTTTATTCATTATACTTCTGTTCATATTATTCATTTAATAACTCTGTCCGACTGATATTCGCACATCAATCGGACATGGTTATTTTAGAGACAATCTATATCCCTCTACACTCCATATCATCCATAGAGTCCTTGCTTAGGCGCATCCCTTTTATGGCTTCCTCTGAAATATAGAAACTATAAATATCGGATGGGGCATAGAAGAGGTGGACCTCATCTAGATCAGAGTGATTGTGGAACTCAAACAAATTCTCATCTATCGCTCTGGTATCTGCAGGCAGTGCATGGTTAATATGTACATGTCGCACATTGCTAACCATACTGTTAGCTCTTGTCTCTACTTCAGCAGGCCTTAGTTCGCACCCCACAAAGTAATGGATATACTTACTTGTTCGGCCATAATCAAACAAGTATAGATTTATTGCTGGGGTATGGTCGATTAACAACTCTGGTTCGCACCTAAGTGCACGCCTTGTGGCATCTGCAAAATAGTTCTCCCAATTATGGGCAGTAATCTTTATCAATCTCCTATTGTTCGTTCTGCTTATGTCAGTCTTATTAAACCTTTTTGATAGCAAATCCTGACAACTCTTCCATATTCTATTGCTCATTCTTCTTCTGTAAATTCTATTAAACCTCTTCGATAGTAAATCCTGACAACTCTCCCATATTCTCTTTAATAATATCAATCGCAGTATGATGACATACAATTGCCTTATTGCTATCCCCTGTAAGGAATAGGAGACGACTCTGAAGTGGCAGTTCAACATGTGCAGTATCCTCTGCAAATAGTGGGGCTTTCAGTGCATAGTATCGTTCCGACTTATCGTCAGATGTATTTACCACGGCAGGGATAAAGTGACATCCTAATGCACGCACCTGAGCCAGTATCGCAGCCAAACCTGGGCTTACTAAAGTATAATCAGCACCGATGTAATCAGTTAGCTTATCATGAGTATATCCGTATGCATCAAACTCCACTGGATTTAGAAGAGAGACAACACTTGAACTCTCTAGGTGCTCTTCGCCTTGTGAACAGTCGATTCCTAAATCATCAATAGTCGGCTTCAATAAGAAATACTTACCACCTGAACTATCGTAACTACTGAGGAAAGCAGCACTTGAGGCATTTTCTAAAACTACAGTGCTTGTTTCTTCGGCATCTGTATTGTTGCCGTAATCGACAATATGAGAACCTGTTGGCTCCTCCTCATCAATCTCAACACTTATCTCTTCCAAGATCTGGGCCGCGCGATCTCTTATCAAACGAGACGGATCATTTAAGAATGACTCCAACAGTTTCGCTTTCCCTGACTGATTCTCCCAGAGGTTAATAAGATTCTCACGAGCGTCAAAGTTTAGTTTATCTATTATAGATGAGAGTTGTCCTCGGCGCGACAGCTTAGCCAAGTAGTCGGCATCGGCCTGAGTTGCACTGTTTATACAAAACCTTACAAGGAACACCTGATTAACACCAAGCCCCTCAACGCGTTGTATGAATGCAGCCTGCGCTTTACAATACGCTTCAGATTTCTTATTAGTTAAAGGATTTTCTAGTCGAGATATTAACTTAAGTTCACCTTCTCTAATCAAATCATCCTGATAAGCCATTCCAATCACATCGGAGATCACCGCATAACCTTTAGCAGTATGATTCAGCAGTAGAATCAAAAGGCGATCTTGTCGTTCTTTATCCATTGCCATAAAAAACTGAGCAAGGGACATCATGCTCCATTCAGGGAAACATGACTCTAAGTCTTCACTTATTAATGAAGAGAATTGAGGCTCAATATCAGTATAAGAAACCTCACCTTTAATATATTTCATCATCTGAACACTTAGCTCTTCCAATCCGCTGGTAGCTTTATACGCTTTAAAGTAGCATACAAAATAACGCAGGCAGCGCTCCAACTCATCATCATGATCAAAAACATTTGTAGGATTGAACATTGCCAAGTCGTGATAAAAACGAATACGATTACTATCATCAAGGTAAGGTAAACCCCGTTTAAGTGCATCAACACGTTCTTTATACATCATTGCCATTGGATCTCCTTCGCTACTATTATTCACAATTGAGAAGGCTTGAAGCCATTGCAGATATTCATCTACATTGTTTATTTTATTGTAGGTAAATTTCCCCTGAAACCTCGATAACTGATATCCAAGCAGTAGATGTGCATCAACTCCAGAGTCCATAATTGACTGGAAATAGTTTTCTTGGTCAGTATGATCTTTGAACTTATAATTATGTGAATCTCCAATCAATGCTTTAGTTACAATACTAATGGCCCAATGTGGGGCAAGAGCTACTATCAAATCCCAAAAACGTTGCGCCCGAGGGTCGTTGTATTGAGGTAATTTTTGAGCAAAGAAACTAAAGATAGTCACAAGCGCTACAGTACCAACATATGGACAAAGTGCTGAATAACTCTTCTGCTTTTCAGAAAATTTTGGGAAAGTGTAATCATATCTATATCTTGTAACTTCATCCAAAGGCATTATCTGATTCAAAATCTCGACAATTTCTTTTTTCGAGCTTGAGGGTTCGCCAGGATTGCAAATATAATTTTCAACAGTGGCAAAGAGTGTTGCATCAACCGGATCGGAAAACTCATCTTGCCTAGCAAGCCCATTAAAAGCGGCCTTCCATGATCGTTCAGTAATATAATCATAAAGGTCATTAGTATACTCACTGCTTGTGCCCTGCTCTTGATCATTATTAAGAATAACGACCGCCATTAGCATTGTTGCAGAACTGCTGACTCCCCACATTGAGGGTCTACCAGCAGCAGGAGCTTCACTAACTATTGAAATCAGGTCTTTGAAAATATCTCTGAATCTGGGAAACATATACCCACTTGATCCAAGATCTTGAATTATGTCCTTCAAGAGATTAAGCTGCCTTTGCGACATGCCATACTCTTTGATCACCTCTTCTTGAACACTGTATCTTTTATAGAATTCTTTCTGATTAATCAACGAACCTTCTTTGTCAGTGAATACCTTACACATTTTGGCACTGAAGGTCTGCTTACCAAGAAGGATAAAAAGAATATCAAACATACGAAGTGCTTGATTTAAGCGAACCGTTTTACGTTCTGCCAGTGGTGGATTAAAGGCCTGAGGAATATTAGGTACAGAGAATGTTTCATTGTCACATCTAATCAGGTCTATTTGAATATCATTGGAACAATAATGCATCCACTCTAAGATTTTAGCATTACCATATTTACCCATTAGGCGGGAATTGGTTCTGTGATAGAATTTCGGGCTATGCTTCTGTGCAAACCCTAACACATCAATCTCCTCAAGAGCACCCAAAGAATCCTTTTGATTGCCAGTCTCCACATATTCCCACAATTGATCGCCATTATCGAGTGCAAGAATAAACTCACGTATCTCCATAACGCCATCACCATAATAGCGGTTATCATTATTGGTATACTTTTTTACCTCTTGTTGCTTTAAACCAGTTGCAGATAAGCTTATCAATGGAGTATCAAGCTCTGCCTCCAGTTTTTTCTGAAGGTCCATCGCCTCGTTCTCCAAAGTATCTTCAATGAAGTGAAGTTGTAGTGGCTCTTCATTCTTATCATGGCTGTTTTCGAAATCGCCAAGTCCCTTGTAAATCTCTAATATAGGCTCCGTTTCATCTCCACCCCAATTAGACCAATAGAGCATCGGTTCATCTTCAAATCGCTCTTTGATAGTCTGCTTAAAATAGCTGTACTCGTCAGGATTGGCTTTTAAATAATCACCAAGTGAGATACTATCCTCTTCAGCATTCCTTCCGTAAGAAGTTACTCTAAACATTCCCATACGGAAAGTGGCGCTATCGCAATATATATAAGCCTTTATTAGTTCGCGACACCACCCATTTCGCTTAACCAAATCGAACAGCAGTCCGCTGTATTCTGGATCTTGCTCACCATCCCAACAACGGGTAAAGAATAAGGATAACAGATAAGCGTAATTCAAGTCGGTTCGCGCCAACATGTATAAAGCATCAGCTCCATAGATATCCAAATCATCAGTCCACAGATTACTGACACTATTGTAGTGGCGACTACATGCAACAATTGCTTTAGCTGTTGTAACCAACTCCTCTTTCAATTCAGGATACTCCAAAGCCATTGCGAATAGAATTGGCTCTGAGATGCTTTCAAATGTATCTTCCTCAGCAACAAACTCTGGGGTCATACAGCATGCTTTCTCTGAAGTGATAGACATCGCCTCTCTAAGAAGCTCAATATTCTTGGTATCAGAAATATTCAAATGACGCGGTTTCTCGCCTGAGTTATCCACAAATATCACATCCCAAATCCCCTCCGTAACACAGATCACTTCACGCGAGTTAAGCAGTGTTTGGTACTGCTTTAAAGCTACTCTTATAGTATCCACATCACCAACCTTCAGGTAAATGATGTGTGTTTTATCATATTTATTCATTCTTAAAAAAATTATGTTGTTTGTTTTTATTCGGTTTATTCACTCTTACTCGAAAGCTCTCTTAATTGTAGCCATCATTTCATTCACCACACGAGGTATCAGCTCCGACGGGCGGTAAGTGTTCTCCTCTTTAATTTCATCGTATATATAACTGCCACGTTCGACGCTTCCTGGCTTGTAAAACTCTACCATTTTCACTCCGGCCAAACCATCATCCGTATCGATTTCGTAACCATATTCTGAGAGGTAAGCATAGTCGTCGAATGTCATTTCGACTTCAAGGTTTAACTCTGGAATCTCGGTATAAAACTCATGAAAAGATCCACCATCACGTACTGACCCCATGTTCCATCCTTTCTTGCGCAGGCGCTCTATGACGGTTGATGGAGATTTACGTGAGAATGGATAGGTTATTTGAAAATCGTCTGGATTATCGATTGTAATAATCTCGCGTTCTAACTGATCGAATACCTGCGTTACATTTAGGCCATTCAATTTTGCTTGCCATTGTGCATTGGCAGCTTGGTCGAAATCGACAGGGTGTACAATAGCAATTCGAGCATCTTCTGGAATCACGAATTCTTCATCGTCAATGGTCTTAAAGCCATCGTTAATGTAAAAAGTATCCTTAAGAAGATAGTCGGAGTAAACTCCCCATACCAATGTTTGCGCCAATTGACGTACAAAAAGATTCTTCTCGATATACTGTTGAAAATAGGCACCATCCCACAGTCTGAACTTACAATAAGCCTCTTCTAAATTAGAGGTCTGTACTGTAACCTCCTCTTTTATGGTCTTCTTCAGTTCGCTAAAGAATGTTTTGCTCTGCTTTAAAGTCGCAGCGTCATCTGCCTTTGGAATCGATTTGATAAGCTTACCATCAGGTCGTTCAATAGTAAGGGTGAAGTCTGGCTGAAGGTGAAATTTCAATGTTTCGTCTCCATGTTCCAGCGTAGCAGGTCCATTCTCAAACCCATGATCGCATGTTAGCGTGTCATTTAGCTCATAACGCGAAATCTTACGCTCGCGTGCTGCCAACTCAAGCGCTTCGATAGCCGAATGGCGCAAAGATTTGTACTTTGTGGTTCGACGTATTTTGTCTACCCCCATTAAGATCTGACGGTCACCTCTCAATGAGGCAGACATGGCCATAAATGATGCTAGCTTCCCACGTTTATTATCCGCAAATTCAATGATATCTTTAATAATCTGGCCAACTATCTCTCCATCGCCATGGATCATTGCTGGAACCATCATCCATTTTAGCTTGGCATCTTTCTTTATCATCCACAACTTATAAAGCGCTGCAGTAAATTTTGCCAAGCTATCCTGGTCAAGATATTCTGCAATAAGAATCCCCTCTTTGTTCAGACGATCCTCACGACAGGCCATATAAGATTGTAGCAATACTTCTGTAGCCAAACGAGCATCTGCCCCATCTTTACGTTGCGGTAGTTCAATATCAAATATTCCGGCAGCAAACTTGGTCTTCGCATTGTGAACATCATTAAGATAGCTATCGATGTTGAAACCTTCACCTTCCATCTCTACAATTGAGATATCTAAATAATCAAGTACTAACTCGCGCGATGCTGCTTCAGTTAACGATTTAAATATCTTATCCAACTGTTCGCGACTAGGCTTAAAGTGAATAATTGCCTGCACTAAACCTTGCTCTTTTGCGCGTTTAGCTTTAATAGTGGCATTGCTTAAAGCTTCAATAAATTGAATCCGATCCTCTTCGGACGTGTTGTTTTTAGCATTGCGAACAAACAGTTGTAGTTGCTGCTGTACGCCCTTCTCTTTTGCTCCAAACCACTCTATAATAGAATCTAGATCTCGAATTGGAGACGATGCTTTGGCTAGCCCTGTAAGTAGTTTAATTTTACAATCGGCATGAAACGTTTTTACTATTTCAAAGCAGTTAACGCCTCTGTTATGAAGAAGAGTAATTCCTTCATAACATCTCTCGTGCTCTTCCTTATTCTTTAGCTCAGGTATGCACAATACATCAAAAGCTGGTGCAAGATCGAGTCCTTTCTCTAAGAAAAGCTCCAGTACTTTATGGTATTGATTCGATGGAAGGTATTTCTCTTGTGAAGCTTTAATTCGCGAAGCAATTAGCCCTCTATCGCCTGTTTTAGCTATTAATTCGAAATAATTCGCAAAAGTACTACTGGTAAGCAGCTTTTGATATATCTCTGTAATCTTAGAAGGTTCAACAAGTAAGTTGTTTATATCAATATTCTCATCACGTGTACCCCTAAGGTAGTTTTCAATAGCAGCTTGGCTCTCTTCATTTATTGCATTGCACTCCGCGAATGTTTTTATATAAGCTTCATCTTGTTTGTCTACAATATCTTCTACAAGCGAACTTTTCACTATTAGACGCAAAGCAGCATAGGCTCTATTTGCTAATTCGGCTGAATGAATCTTGTCGACTATACGAACAATATACTCCTCACCATGACAATCTATTAGATATTGGATGATGCGCATATGATTTGGTTCAGCGCCAAAACACTCTAAATGATGAATAGCATACATAAACACAGCCTCTACCATGTTGTCTCTATCTGAACTCTGCTCTAAAATGACAGGATACTTTTCGACAAATTCAACATAAGGTCGCAGGTTACACCAATCTTCACTTTGAAGCTCTCTACGAACTACCTCCGTGGCTAAATAATAAGGATTGAATTTTTTGAAGAGCGCATTTAGATTCGCCGAAGCAGGTGAATGCTTAGCAAGGTCTGTATATTCGGTCAATGACACCAATGATTTTACGTCCGAATCCACATCGAAAAATGTATATTTAGTATCACCATACGTGGTACATGTTGTGGAATGGAGTGTCTGAATCAAAGATTGGTATGCATCTTCTACTGATATTTTACCACACAATAGATCGCTCATCGTATTTTTCTCGTCATCCGACATGCTAAGGCGATACCTCAGATTCACAGTACTTGGCCCTTTGGGAGGAATATCTTTCCTCAAATAACTCTCTTTACAGTAATCATCACACAGCTCCAAAACAGTGTCGACAAACATCTCGTTTAGCTTATCAAATTCCTCATTTTTTAAAGCCCTTCCAATCTCCGAGATCTTCAGGAGTGCATCATAGTTATTCAAACCATACCACTTTTCGTTTGGCTTAAGCCTAGGAGTGTTCAGTATTAACTGCTTAGCAAGACTTAAATCTTTAAACTCAGGTATAAACTTTGAAGGCTCAAATTCCCAATCATGCTCCTCTTTATAAATGTAATCAAACATTATATCATACATCTGTTCCATTCCATTAGAGAACTCCTTCATATATTGAACTAGTCCATTAGAAGAAAACCCAGTAATATGCTTGATAATGCTATGTCTAGCATGCTTTGCATGGAACGAATAAATTCGCTGTAGAGCCTCCATGTCTATGCCATCGGTACCCTGCTCGCAAATCTGCTGATCCATCTCCTCTAGGAAGATAACCATATCACTCTTACCTTTTTGCGACCACTGCGGCAGGTAATCCCGCTTCTCCAACTCCTCGTCCAACTCTTTTTCGCTCAGCTCGCCCTTGTAGTAAGCAACAATGGCCTTCGCATTCTCCTCTCCTCCTTCATCGAGATTATCCTCAATAATTGGAGCAACCAGTTTATCGTAATCTATCATTTGGTATTTGATTTATGTTATTTAATATCTATTGTACCTCAAACTCCATCTCCGCAAGCATAACTCCATCTGTGTCGTGAGCAGCCATGTGGTATTTCCCAGGAATTAACTCTTCTGCAGGATCGAAATACCATCCCATGAAGATATTTGAACGGCTATAACCATTCTGATCCCATTGCGATTGTGCCTGAACAATCTCTCCTGAGCCATTTCGTGTAGGGTGTTTTACTGTGACAGTGTGTTGAGATATCTGCGGAGCATTCTGTGGATCGACAGTTGTGAATCGTAAGCCAAAGTAGCTTCCCACCTCTCCTTTAAATTGATTGGTCTGATTTATACAGTGAGGTTCTCTTGCCGTTTTACGCGAGGACCCACTCTCTGGATCAGTATTACCTTCCATTGAGTAAAGACCATAGTCAACCACCTTGAATGTAGATGGTTGGGCAGACTTAATATTATGAAGCGTAATCAAATTCTTGACACACTCCTTCAACTTCATCGATTTATCATCCTCAAGGCTAATGATAAGTGGATGGTAAGGTGCTAAATGTGCAAGAAGTGGCAATACTGCTATTTTGGTTGAGATTCTGGCGTCATTCACAAACGGAGTGATATCTACCTTAATCGCTAAGTTTGGTATCAGTAGATGCTGTTTCTCTTTGACCAATAGATTAAAGACATTTCGACTATCAACCCTATGTTTTATTAGTGTATCAAGTGTATTGCCATCTATTTTATTGAAAGCGCTTCCTAGGGCTTCATAGGAGATCATCCCCAAAAGTCGAAGGGTGAACTGGCGCACTGGTTCACTTACCTTATGGATAATGCTAGGCAATGAGATATCGTTTAAGCTTGAATTATTCTCAAAGATATAAGGACGAATCCCACCTCTGATAATATTCTCAACCTCGGTAATAGAGGACTGTGCGCTTATATATTGTACAATCTTATCTGTCCAAAACTCACGATGATCGATGTTCGACCATGCAATCAGCTCGTCGTAATTGGCTTGCGGAGCCGAGGAATCAATCAAGATACAATGCAACTGGGCTACATTAATTCTGTCTGCAGTTAATCCTCTTTGAACTAAGGCTAAAGTCTCGTCGCCATACACAAGAACCAATTTGTCACCTTGCTTCTGCAATACTATATACTTCCACTTATCAGAATCAAGTATAGTCTGATAAGCTTCATCTTTGCTTAACTCTGAAGGTTTACTTACTGAAACTTCGTTCATCACCGTATTGAGAAGCTCCTTGTGCTTATGCCAGTCGCTCCACTCGATTAGTTCGCAATAGTGACCTTCGTTTCTTAATCGATTGGCAAAATATTTAGGCAGATCAAGCAGTGTGTCTTTATAAACAAGAAGCTTTTGAATGGTACGAACAAGCAACGAATCGTAAATCTTGGTAACATCATTATCGGGATAATATTTGGCTATATCGTCTACGATAGTTAGTTGATTGCGATCTCTCAACATCTCTATCCCATCCTTTAGGCCACTCAGCTCTCTATTGTAAGCACCCGATATAAATAGAGATGGGTTGGTTCTGTGATTAAGGGTTAGCTCCGCCAATATTGCTTTATAAGCTTCTTCCTCTCCACGATTACGACCTGACAATTCACCCATAATATACCCCCAATAGCCAGCATCGCATAGCCCATAGGAGCGGAACTTATTAAGCATCTCTTCCATCTGTCCATACGCGTCTGTTCGGTAAGGATGCAATTTGAAAGCTTTACTCAGGCAGTGCGTTGTACGAATAGGAGCCAAAGTAAATGCCATGCGCAGGATTCGCTTAAGGGCATCAATGTTATCAATATCATCAGTCGAGCACGATGCATAAGCGACATACATCAACTTCTGAAAATCATCGTTGCTCCCACTAAACCAATTGATACTCTTCTGATGTATCGATATATCCTCGTAATTATATTTCAAGTAACGCTCAAGAATCTTTCGAGTCTCAATAGTACTCAGATGTTCTGAGGTCTCCTCGTTAATTCTACCGGTTATGAAATAGCTCCTTATTTGGTTCTTGAAGATCAGAAGTTCCTTTGCCTCCTCGATTTCTGCCTGTTGAATATGTGTAGATCTATTCTCTACAATAATTGTCTCCATTCCACAGTCAGGTAACGAAGTGTATTGAAACATATTATCAAGGATTGTCTTAGTAGCATGCTGTTCGATAAAATGCCTTGCAGCGCTCGTAATGTCATCGCATACATTTCTTTCTCGATCTTTCGAGATAACCATAGCTGCCACAACCAATGCCTGCACAGTTCCATAGTCTTTTAAAGATTCAATATTAAACCCCGCATTGTGGTCGGGCACAACAAATAGCTTCGAATTTAGAGTATCCAAAGCCTCGCCTCGATTCTCATTGATGATCTGATAACAGGCATCTAAGTCCTTTCGCTCGGCATAGTCCGAATAATCGTCGAACTCTTTGATATGTTTTTCCAAAGTCTTATACCAGTCGATGCGATAGCGCGAATTGTACTCATCCTCATTACAAAGAGCAAATTTCTCAACAAGCAGATTCTTTACATTCGAATTCCTGACAGTATCGAGAGTTAACAAATGAATGACATCCATTAAACGAAGAAGAGTGGCCTTGTTATCGTCCTCACTAAGCTCTTCTCTATTCAGAACCGCTTGAAATAAGAGCTGAAGTGGCTGATGCATCTCAAGGGCAAAATCCTCTACCGAGTAGACATTCTTTTCTATATCGTCAGCTAGTGAATTGTGGAGACTCTCAAATTCCTCCAATTCATCGACGGGAGTAAACTTATCTAGTATGTATGACTTCTCGCCTGTTTCTATATAATCCCAAGCATTAGCAGCTACTCTGCGGGGAGTAATATTCAGTGTAATAAGCTCTTTCCAGTCGTTCAAAAGGGATGCTGAAGACAAAACTACAGTTTCACTTTTAGCCGCCTGCTGTGACTCTAGCTTTAACTTCTGCCACTCTATAAAAGAAGGGACAATCGGTCTGCCTAATCTCCCACTTATATAAAGGTTAATTGCATCGATCTCTTGCTCTGCCGAAGTAGACACAAAAGTCTGAGTTAGATAATTGTCTTTATCGAAACCATCATCCCAAATATCATAAGGGTGATGGACAAACATCATATCCAGAACCCAGCTCTGAATAGGATTCAGATTATAATATCGCTCATCATCATCATGCTCCTGTAGGTATGATTGCTGCTGGAATCGCTCAAGCATAATATCCTTAAATAGCTGATAGTCGTCAGGTTTATTCCTAAAGTGAGAGATCAAATCGAAATCGCTCCCAATTGACACTTCGTCACTATTCATCTGATCATAACCTAGCATATAAGAACGAGCGGAGCTATTGTCGCAATAACAAAATGCTTTAATAGTATCTGCATTTACTCCTCTGCCAGACGCCCAATAAGAGAGAGTCTGTAATGATTCGGGCATGTGTTCATCATCCCAATACGCCACATAAAAACCAGCTAACAGATATCCATATTCAGGGCAAACCGTTGCACACAAAAGCAGTGGCTCCTCACCAAATGGCTGCTCACAAGTGATCCACATTTCTGAGGAGTCGTTAATCTTTCTTGCGTAGGAGACAATCGATTCACAGGCTGACTTTACATTTGGTCGTAGCTCTTCGTGCATCATTGCACACATAAAGAAAAGTGTCTCAGTTAGGCAGCTATCAATTAAGTTCACAGACGATCTATCGTCAGAACTTTCAATAATATTGTTGGTAGCAAAATTGACTATTGCCTGATTATCTTCAAAATTGGATAGCTTGATTTCCTCCACATCCGGTTTAAACTGAACCACACAGTAGCGATCTTCAAATCCTCTACCAGATTCAATCAATTCACCATACTCTGTTAATGCCTTACGCATTGACTCTACATTCCCCAAAGTATAAGGGATTATCTGTTTTGCATCGTACTCTTCGTATGCCATAGTGTTAAATTCTATGTGTTAATATTTTGACATTAGTTGTTTACGCTTCTCACTGTCTCTCTTTGCTCGCGCCATTGCATCAATCAGATTAGCCACTTTGATAACCCTTTTGACTCCACGCTTTGGAACCAGAGTTATATCTGATGCATACATCACCTCTTTTAGCTTGACCCTGAAACTCCACTTTCCTTTATTAAAAGTCTTTCTATATCCTTTCATAAGGATAATATGAATCTGACAGCCTCCTTTATGCGGTACGGCATAAGCTTTCTCAATGCCTTTCCAGGGGTGAGGCTTTCCATTAATCACAAGTTGGTCGGCGGTAATCTGGATGATAGGCCCTGAAAAGAGGAGTTTATAAAGTAGATACGTTACATATATAAAGATTGCGGGAATCACGATGCGGTCTCCTATGTCTTGCTTCTTCGAGAGAGAAACAATAAAACTTGTAAGAAAGAGAAGATAAGCCAATAGGCATAATGCCTTCCACCAAAGAGGTTTACTGATTTTTATTTCTATCATTTATTTAATGAACAAATTTTGTACAACCCCAGTAATCATTCGCATTAACTATTTGTAAGGTATAAAACGTAGAAAAATCTATCTCTGTTAAGAATTACTCCTAACCCTAGAGGTATTATTTATACCGCACAAAACTTCAACTAAGTATGGGGTTAGTGCATTCTAAAAAAGACAAAAAAAAGGTTCTATAAGTATTACTTATAGAACCTTTTCAGCGGAGAGTGAGGGATTCGAACCCCCGGTACGTTGCCGCACAATAGTTTTCAAGACTACCGCATTCGACCACTCTGCCAACTCTCCTTACTTATACAGAAACAGTGTTTCTGCATGCTATCCGCTTGTGATAACGGGTGCAAGTATAGAGTATTGTTTTGAATTACCAAAACAAATTTATGGGTAATTTACACCTTTTTTTAGGCCCTTTATTTAAACCATTTTCCCTCAATACAATGGATAAAACAAGTATTTTAGGGCCTAAATAAATGGCGAGCGTATTTTTTAAGAGATTGCTTAAATAGTGACTTTGTTATTAAGGTAAAAATAGTCACTGTATGCTTTGATTTATTTCTATGGAACTTTTGTAAATCTCCATTATTGTCCTTTTGGGCTTAACTCTTCATAGGTCAATGTATGTTCCTCCATTATTTCTCCATATTCGTTTATTAACCTAAATGTTACACTTGAATTTTGTTTTTCAGCATTAAATGTTAGTTCACCAAAAGCTTTTAAACCTGCACCTTTATAACCAAATAGTTGATTCTTTGTGTCCTTTGCCCATGCATTTGGCCCAGGAACTCCTCCTAATGAAGCGGCTTCAAATTCATAAAACTTAAAACCTGAATCTCTAGGAATTATAAAGCCCCGTGCACCATGTCGGTCACCACTAATTAACAGGACCCCTGAAATATTTTCTTTTTCTATAAAGTTAAAGATTTCTTCTCTAGCTAATATATCCCAAGTTCCCCAAGAATCTTTCCCATTTGTTATATAATCGCTCCACATGGTTCCACTTGAAATAATCTTATATGAAGCTGTTGAATTTTCCAAAACGTTTTTCAGCCAATCTAGTTGTTCTGCTTCGAGATATGAGCCATACTCCCCTCTTTTATTAACTGTACGGCACGACCTTGTATCGAGCATAATTATTTCTACGTCACCTATTCTGGTATTGAAATAAATTCCTTCTAATTGATTTTGTGGATTGTTCCAATTTTCTTCCCATACTTTTCTAAGTACATCACGCTCCTTGTTTGTAAACCTCTTAGGAACTCCACTCAGGTCGTTATTAAGGTAATCATGGTCGTCCCAACTTGTATACAGCGGAATATTTGCTGAAAGTTTCTTCCATGCTGGAGAGACATCTCGCAGTAAATAATCAGACCTGTGCATACTAAAGTTATTTTCTCTGTCATCAACTGCAATATCACCTAAAAGCATCATAGCATGCGGACTTCTTTCAAGAATTGTATTAATCAGGTTTGGATTATGGAGTCCTATTTTATGAAAGCAAGAACCAAATGCTATGCGTACCTGTTTTTTTGTTCTATTTTTTGGAGCAGTGGTAAAAGAACCTTCGCTAAGTAAAGCATCATTAGATACAATTTGATAATTATATTTGGTATTAGAGGATAGGCCTTTGACCACAACACTTTGCTGTTTGCCTGAAACATCAGGGTTTACAGTAAAGAAATGTTCTTTCTTGCAACCTTCTTCCTTAACTTTTATGGTAAGCTCTTGTATACTTGCAGGGCGAAGCCATATTCTTACGCCCTCTGATGTTAAATCGCCTAACAAAGGGCCTCCCAGTAATCGAACATCATTATTTAATGCAGCTTTCACAATAGAATTATTTGTAAAATCAACATTAGCTGCTTTAAATATGCTTCTACTTTCAATGTAAAACTCTTTAATATTTGAAGGCACATTCCCGTAGCTATTAAGAAGCATGGTATCAATTTCAAGACTTCCAATATGCGCTTCTTTCAAAGTAATTGAATATTGAGGAAATATGGTGTCAGTAGTTTGACAGAAACAGTTATTACTTAAATTAGTAATGGTAATAAAAGCGAATAGGTAAAATAGTTTATTGAATCTCATTTGTTATGTTTCCTATTAAAAATAAATATTTATACAAGTGTGTCCTTAAATAATGAGCTACACCTCCAAGCCTATTCTCATATCCTATGCTCCTAGTTATTGGCGGTAGTTATTTACTTCTTAATTTACTAAGTAGTCTTAAAATTTCGAGGTATAACCAAATTAATGTAACCATTAAACCAAAAGCACCATACCATTCCATGTACTTAGGAGCATTAGATTCTGCTCCATTTTCAATAAAATCAAAGTCCATAACTAAGTTTAACGAAGCTATAATTACTACAAAAACAGAAAAACCTATTCCTATCCCTGAACTTTCATGTAAAAAAGACATCTCTAATCCAAAGAACCGACCAATCATAGAAATGAGATAGAAAACAGCGATTCCCGCTGTAGCGGATGCAATTATAAGTTTAAAGTTTTCTGTAGCCTTTATTAATCCAAGTTTATATATTAATAATAGACTAAACAAAATTCCAAAGGTCAACCCTAATGCCTGAACAACAATTCCAGGGAAGATACTTTCCATATATGCAGATATCCCTCCTAATGAAAGTCCTTGTAAGATACAATAAACTGGTGCTAAATAAGTAACAGTATGCTTTTTATAGATGATAATAACAGCAACTATAAAACCTAATATTGAACCTCCCAAAACATAGGGTTTTATAATCATAAAATCTTGATTAACGGTGTAAAGGTTCCATGTGAAAAATGCACTTATGAAAACAATTAAACCTAAAATTGCTGTTTTATTAACAGTCCCTTCAATAGTCATTGATTCTGAAGTAATATTCTCTTTGGCTGCATTAATGAATATTTCATTACTTAATGCAGGATTCTTCGATTTATAAAATGCCATAGATTTCTTAAAATTATATTTTAAATGTTTATGATTTAGCTTAATTAACACCAAAGGTAAGTATATACAAAGCAAGCAATTGAGGACTTCAAACCTTTCAAACCGTAGAGAAGTTGAAGCGGGTTATACCCCTTAAATTCACAACTATCTCACCTATTTCTTTTTCATTGTTATGCTTTGTTATTTATTTTCAGTAATTATTGTTTCCGCATTTTTGTTTTTCGGATTGAGCTCTAATGATTTTTTATATGCTTTAATTCCTTCTTCTTTTTTTCCTAATATTAAAAGACACTCGCCATAGCTATCCCAAGTATTAAATCCATTTGGGTAAAGTTCAATATTAAGTTTAAATATTTTTAAAGCCTCTTCTTTTTTTCCTTCTCCCAATACCTTGTAACCTAAACTATTAATTCCACTTTCAGAAATGTCAAATTCGGAATCTTTTTTATTTTCGGATTTAATAATTTTTATTATTTCGTCAGTAGATTTTCCTTGAGTCAAAAGTTCAGACAATTTTTTCTTATTCATCCACTTAACTTTCTCTCTTTGTTCTGCTAAAGTTGCTACTCCATATTCAATTCGTTCTGCATCAGAAATTTTCGTTGTGTCCATTTTTCCAATTTGCCAAGGTTCATCTTTACCAAATTTCTGATATTGAGTTCCATAAATCTGTGGTTCATCTTTGCTTAATAAATATCTGTCAATTGCAGCAGCTAAAAGCCATTTATTTGCTGTTGAATCTAATTCGATAGATTTACGCATTAGTTTAACAGCCATTCCATATGCAGTAGAATCCCCTCCGTGTTGGAAAATCATTGCAGCATTGTGATAATCTTTAGAGGTTTTAACTTTGTTAGAATCTAATAGTTGATAAATACGAACTTCTCTTAAACTATCATTTTTGGAAACAACACTCCAGTCAATATTATCAGTTTGTCTATCTGCTTGGTCATTCTGATAAATTTCAATGAGTTCCAAATTGTCAGTTGGTGTTTGTTCAGAAACAACCTTTGTATTTTCCTTGTTCATTTTGCAAGAAGCAAGTACAAGAACTAAAATAATTAAAAATGTGTTTTTCATATGTCTAGATTATAATAAAGCATAACGGTGCGTATAAATATCGTAGCCGATTTCGTGCCACTTTCCTGTCAAACTACACGAAAGCTGGAGCAGGCCATAAACCTTAACTTTTCTACTTTCTTGGCTATGAAATTTTTACATTATTGTGCGTTCGGTGTTTATTTTTCAATCTGTTTAAGCATAATATAATTCTTGTGCTTGTCGTTGCCTAAAACAAAATCAGTTTCTCCAATAAGACTAAATTTCTGTCTTGAATAGAATTCTATTGCTTTTTGATTTTTATAATATACAGTCAGCCAAATTTTGTCAAAATTCATTCCTTTAATTGATTTTAAACATTCTGCAAGTAATTTCTTTCCAATCCCTTTATTTTGAAATTCTTCAAGTATATAAAAAGTAGAAATTTCAATACAAGGCTCAATTTCCTTAATAGGTCTTTGTGGTAATAATATTATTTCCACACAACCAACTAGACAATTTTTATAATTGGCTAATAATGTCATTGAATCAGTGTTTTGAATAGACTGTTTTACGTTTCCAACTGAATATTCTGACAAAACATATCTTGAAAATTCATCTAATAACCCTTCAGTAGCATATGTTGAAATCCAAACTTGTTGTTTCAATACTGCTAAATTATTAATATCGCTTAATTTTGCTTTTCGTATTTCTATCTTCATCAATCTCAGTCAATAATTAGTATTTAAGTAGGTGGATTCTTCACTGACGCACAACTCATTTACATCCTCACCCCCTCACCATACAAACTATCGTATGTTCAGTATATACGTATCAGTAAGAATATCTAATTAGATGGTAAAAATAGATAATTTTATTTTATGTTCAGCTACATATGTTAATTTAGGAATGAGCATACACTAGCAATAGTAAAATTGATGTGCCTGTATATCGTAAAGGGTGAATCTCGTTAGCGAGATTGGGTATCCCTGATGCGAGATCTCCATCCCATAAGGGCTCATAATCATTTACTAATGTGCATTTACAAATTTAACACCTTAAATTATTGATTTACTCGCTCTAATAAATGCTTATAATATACCATTTTGGCCCCTGAGTTAGCTTAAGCTAATTCGCATTTAGCCCGTGTATAAATGCAGCTATTTATTAAATCTAAAAATCTAATAATGAAATTACTTTACCACTTAAGTTTAATCATCTTTTTATTATCTGGTGCTACGGCTTTTGCCACAGAATACCATGTTAATCAAAGCAATTCTTCTTCGGGAGATGGAACCGAAGGCAATCCATTTCAAACCATAAAGCAAGCGGCTGATATTATGGTGGCTGGCGATGTTTGTTATATTCATAAAGGAACCTATAGGGAGACTTTAAAGCCTGCTAATTCAGGAACAGCAGCAAATCCTATACGCTTTACTTCTTTTGAAGACGATATTGTTATTATCTCTGCCACTAACACAATAGGCACATGGCAATTGCATAGCGGAAATATTTACAAAGCCAATGTTTCCATGAATCAAGGCTTAAATAATAACATCTATCTAGATTATGAGAAAATGCAATTGGCACGTTGGCCAAACAACGAGGATAACGATGAATATTCGTTAGATGCAAAGTTTATTAATACCAGCGAAGGAACATTTTCAATGTCGTATATCAGTAACAATGAAATTCCTGATTTCGATTGGACTGGAGGTACCATACACTATTTAGGGGCTCACAGTGGTTGTAGCTGGCAACGCTCCATTACCAATTACGAAAGTTCTTCGCATCAAATTCATTTTGAAGAATTGCCTACCAAATGGCCCTTTGGTACGCATAGTCCACCACGATACGAGAACGGTCACCGTGGTATTTTTTACCTAATGGACAAGCTAGAAGCCTTGGATTATCCACGTGAGTGGTATTACGATGGAAGTACTACTACCCTATATTTTTATGCTCCTGATGGTAATAAGCCCGAGGATGATAAGGTAGAGTACGTAGTTCGTGGCTACTCAGCCGAGTTAGACAGAAACTATATTGAGGTAGATCATCTGAACTTCTTTGGAGGAACGGTACGAATAAGAGGCGATTATAACCAGTTTACGCAATGCATGGTAAAACACGCTTCCAATCGTTTAATTACTAATAATGGTTCTGCCACCAGAAGTAATCCTGCCATTTTTGTGAACGGAGGCGACTTTAATGTAATTGAGAAATGTGTACTTGAAAACGGTACCACAGACGGTATCATTTTAGATGGACAATCGGATGATAATAGAGTTGAAAATTGTATTGTGCAATATTTTAACACAGTTGGTTTACACGCCTGCCTTGTTCGTAGTCACGGACTTAGAAATAAAATATTAAAGAATTCGATGTATGGTTCGGCACGCGATGGCTCTAGAGTTACAGGTGAAGATAGTGAGTTTGCTTATAATCATGTACAAAAATGTTTGATCTCGGGTGCTGATGGTGGCTTATTTTATGTTACAGGAAATAGCGTACCTAAAAACATAGAGTTGCACCACAACTGGTTTAACGATGCCTATTCGGATGATGAACATGCCGGTTATAAAGCAACGGGTATTTACCTTGATAATGATGCTGCAGGTTTCATAGTACACCATAATGTGGTTTGGGATGTTGAGTGGGGCGGATTGCACTTTAACTGGGATGCCCTAGAAAATGAAATTTACAATAATACCTTTTGGGCTGTGGGAGCAGAAGGACAATCGGTTATAGATAGTTGGGTTCCCGAAAGAAATGGCGTGAGAACCAATGTGCGAGACAATACCTTATATAATAACTTTTCGGATGTACGCCCTTGGTGGCATTCAGGTGCTGGCGATTTTAGAGTAGATGAAAAAGAATGGAGCGGCCCCGAAGCGGATAATGAATGGGCAAGTAATGAGCAATTTGAAGCAATGCCATTCATTTCTATGAAGAGTAAAAACTTTATGCCAACAGATAACTCTCCTTTAATTGATGCCGGACAAGAAATAAGTGGTATTACTGATGGGTATAATGGTGATGCCCCGGATTTAGGTGCCTACGAACATGGTTCGGAATATTGGGTGGCAGGTGCCGATTGGATACCACAAGGTTTTGCCTGGACACCAGGAACCGATTATTTAGCCATTGATGGAGAATATGTTCCTTCTGTTAGCATTGGCGACATGGCAAAACGTATTACACCAGAAGACTTAAGCATCAATGTAAATTATACCTATACATCTACCGCTAATGGAACTGTACAGTTAGAATTACTAGATAAAAACGATGTAGTTTTAGCAGAAACAACCAATAATGTAAGGTTTGGTCAGTTTGGTGAAATTCGCAAATTAACTTTAGATGCTGGTTTAGAATTAGGGAGCACCTATAAAATTGTAGCTACTCTAAGCCCGGAGGATGGAGAATACACAGCAGTAACAGATGCATTAAACGTAATGGTATACGATCAAGATTCTTCGGTTGGGAATATCCATAACAATGCCATTAAAGTATACCCAAATCCTGCTAATAAAAATATTTCAATTGAATTTACCAATGGCTTTGCGGATGTTAAAGCCGTTGAAGTTATTGGTGTAGCCGGTATAGTTCATACTTTTGAACCACAAATTTCAGGAGAAGGTAGATTAACTGCTGATATTTCATCCTTAGAGAATGGCGTTTACCTTATTCGTGTTCTGACTAACGATTATGTATTAAAAAGCAAGTTTATAAAAAACAACTAGAGCACATGTATAATTTATAATAGGTCGATAGTTTGAGGGATGAAGTCAGTAGTTGCTTTAATAAAGCGCTACAAGTAAATAGTTGATAAAACATCATTCCTCAAGCAAGACTTACCATTACCAAACAATTATTGTAACTATTCAGTAGTAAGACAAAAGTATAAAGACAAAAGACTTAGGATGTTACAACTTTTCTTTTTTTTAAGAACGTTAAAAAAAATAGTACTATTAATGAAATTGTAGCAAAATAGTATCCTTTTTATAACAACAATAAAAACTTTAAGTATTTGATAATCTTTATACTTTTGTCTTTATACTTTATACTGAATAGTAACCAATTATTTAAAAGAGGGTGTCCAAAAATTTAGTTTCACGTTAAGAACCCCAAGTATTTCGCAAATAACGCAGAGTATAGCGGCTTATACCAATATCACAATTCAAACCTTTGCGTTATTTGCGATTTTATTACTTTACCAACTTTGCGAGAAATGTAATGTTTTTTGTACACCCTTGTAATACCCAAAACCCGCCTCACAATTACCCATACCTAACATTCACTTTATCCTCTGTTTCACCCCTTTTGTCACACAAAATACCACACACATCAATACATAGCATATTTTTTATGAGATATATCATCTCTTAATTATCTTCGGTATAGAATTTAAAAACAAGCCAAATAAAATCTTTAACATGCTAGCCACCTTCCATTTACCATTAACCCGATATGTATTATTGGCTTATATTTACAACAGAACAAAAGGCATAACCAGCGAGCGACCCACCAAGGGGCTTCAGTAAAAATACCAATTCGCCCCCACCCTTCATCCTCAGTTTTCTGTACGAAAACTTTAATACTACAACAATAGCGTCCTAAATGTTTTAAGAAATTGCACACTTATTACTGTTTATTAAAATGTTGTCAAAATTAATTTTTTATGGGTATGTATTTAAGCGTCTCGTAGGCTGGCCTCTTTACAAATAGGTTTCGTTTTAGCTGAAGCTATAGTAAGTTTGGGAAGTTGAGAGCTTTGCTCGAAAATCGCCCAAACGCACTTAAGCTTTAGATAAATAAGAACCTATTTGGAAAGCAGCCTTGATTTTCTTTGCTTACTTTCTTTCATCAAGGAAAGAAAAGTAAGTCGGGCCTACCTGCCGGTAGGCAGGTTTGGGTTGAAAACCCAATACATAATATTATTTAGGACAACATTGATACTACAACTAAAATAATTTAGTAGCTAGTGCTGCTTGCCCAAAGTGGGCATAGCATATTTGAAACAAAATACAGCTTGCCCAAAGTGGGCATAGCATATTTGAAACAAAATACAGCTTGCCCAAAGTGGGCATAGCATATTTGAAACAAAATACGGCTTGCCCAAAGTGGGCAAAGCATATTTGAAACAAAATACAGCTTGCCCAAGGTGGGCAAAGCATATTTGAAACAAAATACAGCTTGCCCAAAGTGGGCAAAGCGTATTTGAAACAAAATACGGCTTGCCCAAGGTGGGCAAAGCATATTATAAATAAATACAATATGATTACACAAGCAAATACAACAAGTGGTTATATATACCGAGAATCTATAAGTTTAAATGCACTACCGAATGATAGATTTATTAGTCTGATTAAAAACACCACCAACGTGGTAAACACAGTAAATTTGCCACCAGAGCATGTGGCCCACATCAGTTTAAACCCCATTAACAACAACCTTGCTATTTTAGATCAGATATTGAGCAATGAGAAAATAGAGCTTGACAGAAGTGAAGTGGACAGTGCCCGCGATGCTGATTTTGTATACATACGAACCATGCTGCAGGCCAATGCCATTAGCCGTGATGAAGCCATTAGCACGGCAGCAAAGAGCCTACTAACGGTATTCAGTAGTTTTAATATTAATTTAGATTCATTGGCTTTGGATAGCCAAACCGAAGAACTGGATAGGGTTATGGCGGTATGGACTCGCGATGAAAATAAACCGCACTTTGAAACGCTTGCCTTAACAGCAGATTTGGATAAACTAATAGCCTCAATTAAGCGCTACAAAGATTTTAACCAAACCAGGGGGAATAATACCAACAAACAAACGCCCAAGGTAAGAGAAATACGACGCTACCTACAAAAGCAACTGGTAATGTGGCTCGATATACTTGAAGGCATGGCTAACTTAAACGATGATGCTGCTTGCCTCCAATGCCTTACCGAGGCCAATGTTTTTATTAATACACAAAGCGCTTACCTAAAAACTAAGGCTACCCGAAAAGCAGACACTGAAGTTGATGCTTAGCTTATACCAAAAACATCATCAAATATTACATTTGGTATTATTTGATTGATGAAAATGTAAAAGGGTGATTGTTGAATCACCCTTTTTTGTTGGATTAAAGTGTATTATGCGTATTGATATGATAGAAGCAACGTTGGCATATGAAACGTAAGTGATTTAAAAACACTTAACTATCTTGTTTGCACTTAGCCAAAGCTTTTGTTTTGGTTATAAATTTAATCTTTTTACTAGCCAAAGCAAAAGCTTTGGCGGGGCTTATAAAATGCACATAAGTTACGTAAAGCACTGAGCCACTTATGTTTTATTATGCATTGTTAGTGTGTGTTATTTATTAATTCAAATTTCTGACCAGACCATTTAACTTGATAAATAATTCCATCTTGAGATTCATCTCTATATTCAATTATTAATCCATGTCTAGGTACAACAGGGTATGAAAGAGCATCTATCGGGTCTTTATAAAATTTATCGTAATATGGTTTAATCTCTTTCCTATTAGGTAACAAATCATTCCTATAATACCATTTAGCAGAGTCTTTATTGTATTCAATAATCATATTAAGTCCACCACAAGATGTACCTCGCCCTGAGGAATTACTTGAAACAGCAATCAAATCTCTTTCATTTAATCTGTCCTTAAACAATGCGATTGAAAAATCAAATGACCCTTTATAATCAACATACCCATTTTTAAGGTCTTTTAAAATGATTCGACTGTTCCGTTCTTCCTGATTTATTTCTTTTATGCGCTCACAATCAAAGAGTTTACTTGGCAGTAATAAATAATAATCTTGGATGTCTTTATTTGGCTTATTTGCGATAGGCACTTGCCAATCCATTAGACCATTGTCTTTGAATTCCCTGTACTGGGAAAATGAATGCATATTAAAACACACAAATAGTAGACTTAAAATAAATTTCATATTCGATTGCCGGTTTTTATAATACACACTAACTAGCTTATATATTCACCATATATTCGTATATCATACTACCGTATGTAATATATACTCACCTATGGTGTTAATATTAGCTTATAAGTGGTGTTTATTTTAGCCCCTGAAACTAGCAAAAATTCTAATCTATTTTGTTTTTTCAACTCTATTTGTACTCAAATTAAATAAGCTCGCTTTTGGGTATAAAACTTTATTGTTTCAGGAGGTTTTTAAATAGTAGTGCCCCTTAGCATTGAGGTATAGTGTTGTAGCTAGTATTTAGCTTTCGGTTAGTTTTTATTGCGCCTTAAAAAAAAGTACATCTCACTCAGATATTCGCAAAGAAAAAACGCAAATAACGCAAAGGCTCAACAGTAGCAGAGTATACTAAGCGTTATTTGCGCAAAACTGTAGTTTTATACAGCCCCTTAATGCCTTCTCACTTCAGCCTATGGGCTAAAAACAATCCTACATATAGAAATCAGACAATATATCGCGTCCGTTTTTATCGTAATCCCATAGGTATTCGCCTGTGGCATCCACACATTTCTGACTCACATGGTGCGGCAGCAACGAAACCAAAGGATAACCTTTTTTATTTTTATACATGGCCATATGCTCTAACCACATGGCCTCGGTAATACCAGCAGTATCGTTACCCCCAATATGATCGAGATTAATACCTCTGCCAGGCGATGATTTTAAGGATACCTCGTAGTGCATTTTGGTGCGCGATTGCCAATCGTATTTATCGTTAATCCAAATATCGTTGGTACGAATTACATCGGCATGCTTGGTAAAGAAAATATCAGGCACATGAAACTCCATTTCTATATTTTTATCAATGCACTTGGCTGCCCTATAGAGTTCTTTATGTATGGGTAACATATCGGCTTTGGTATTGTACGACATATCAATTTTAAACTTCATCACCCCCATTTTATAATAACGATGAATCACCTCTGAGGCATACTCAAAAATATCGGCTTGCGGATTTAACCAACGCTCTGCTTTGGGCGATGATGGTTTGGTTGAACGCCAATCGCCCAGCATATCAGGATAACGCTGTGCATAGGTACTGGCATGGTGTATTTTTGGGAAAGCAATCCACAAACCCGGTGTAAAACCTTTGTTATTGATCATGTCCATGGTTTTCTGAAAGTCGGGAAAAGTCTTTTTATCAGGCACCCACGATCCAAAACCCGATTCTATAGTCCCATCCGGAAACAGACCCCAACCATGGTCTAGGGTCATCTTCCCCTTGGGATAACCATAGGCTATAATCTTATCCAAGTAATCTTTAACAAACTCGTGCGTTAATAATTTAAAATGCCCCTTACGTACTTTCGATTGCTGCTTTTGCTCCACCCAAGTGCAATATTCCACATCGCCCCAAAACTTAGGGTTGCTTTTATAGGGCTGAAAGTTAAGGCGTGTCATCATTTTGGTATTGTAATCTTTCCAAGCTTCATCACCTTTACCGCTCTCATCAATATAAAGCTCCTGCCCTTCTGGCACTTGTATGCTTAGTGTTTCAACACCATCAAAACTAAAGGTAGAATTCTGATAGGCATAACTTGTCATAAACCCCACAAACTTGCCATCGGCATCCATTATAATGGGTGAACCCGATATACCCCCGCAATTAATGGTAAACGGATTGTGATTAAAGGCCTCGCTACGAAAGAAATTATAACCTGTGCCCTTTTCTTCTGGGGTACTCTGGCTATTGTAGGGCACCAATAAAGGGGCTTTAACTTTTATGCGTACCGTTTCTATTTTACGCGTTCCCTTTACTGTAGATCCCGAAGCATAACCATCTTCTGATTGCTCTATTTTTGATTTTGGTGCTGTGGTACATGCTACCGCACCCGCTGCAAGACCAAGGCCTGCTGTTTTTAAAAAATTTCGTCTGTTGCTCATATTGTAAAGTTTTGTCGTTCATTTGATTTACTGTTCAGCCCTAAGCGTCTCGTCATTCCACGTTATTGCGTCATCGCGAGGAACGACGCGATCTTAAGGCTAATTCATAATGCATCTTGCCTTGAGATTGCTTCCTGCGTCGCAATGACGAGGCGGCTACTAATTATAAGTGATAAATGTTAAATGATAAACGAGAAGCAAAACGTTTATCATTTATAACTTAACACTTATAACTAATCAAGATGACGCAATAACGTATCGAATATTCTCTTAGTAATCGCCCTAAGCGCCTCGTCATTCCGAGCCGCCAACCAATAAAAATTAGCCATAATGAGTTGATGACAGGGATCAAGCCACTTGTTAATAGATGTTAATGATAATTTCATAAAGCACTATTAAACAGGTAAATATAATTTTCTGTCATTGGTAGGAACGAAGGAATCTCAAGGGAACATTCTTAATGCAATCATATTTGAAATAAAAATTGCCCTAATTATTCATTACTGATAAGCTGTGAGTTTTCAATTTGTACTCTAGCGTAATAATCAAGTTTATTGAATCAAAAAGCCCTCCCAATATAAAAATCAGGAGGGCCATATCAATTAAGGGTAACTATTCTTACCTTATTTTAGATTTACAATTTACTTGGCACCTTGAGATTGCTTCCTGCGTCGCAAAGACGAGGCGGCTACTAATTATAAGTGATAAATGTTAAATGATAAACGAGAAGCAAAGCGTTTATCATTTATAACTTAACACTTATAACTAATCAAGATGACGCAATAACGCAGCCAATATTCCCTTAGCAATCACCCTAAGCGTTTCGTCATTCCGAGCCGCCAACCAATAAAAATTAGCCATAATGAGTTGATGACAGGGATCAAGCCACTTGTTAATAGATGTTAATGATAATTTCATAAAGCACTATTAAACAGGTAAATATAATTTTCTGTCATTGGTAGGAACGAAGGAATCTCAAGGCGATTCACTCTTACAATTCTTACTTAGTAAAAGAAGTAATTATTAAAGTCCATTCCTTTATAGTTTTATCATCGGCAGCGGTAACTTTGTACTGCATATCGTTACCCGAAAAATTTTGCATGCTACCCAAATTAGGAGCTGAACCAATGGGAGCAATTTTAGCAGCTGTTGATAAATCGGCATAGCCCACAAGTTCTTCTAAGCTTACCATATCCCTAATTTCAGTTGGGAAATCATCTGTAGGCTCATCGCCTGTATCCGAGGCATCGGGCACGGTAATATCGCAACTAATTGTATACGCAATGGTATCAATTGTATAGGCTGTATTCAGTTTCTGAACAAACAAACGGTCGTTACCATTGTTATCGCCCATCCATCTATACTCAAAATTAAAGGCGGTTATATCTGCCTCATCAAAATACGCTATATCATCCAGTCCCATTTTTAGGCATGATGAAAATAGAATAAGCAAGAGTGCGGCACTTATATATTTTAAAGTTTTCATTTGCATTAAATTTTATTGTTTGTAACTATCAATTATTACCAAAGAGGATTCTGATCGTATTTATCATTTAATATACGCTCACCTTCGGGCACAGGGAATAAATAACGGCGCTCAGAGAATCGTTTTTTATGTACGTTGGCATTAATAAACACCGGTTTAATTTCGTAGTTAGTACCATCTTCGTTAATCTCAAAGAACTTATACTCTTTATCGTTTAGTTCTGAAATTACGCTTTCACCTTCGAATTTACCCCAACGTAGTAAAGACCAATATCTGTCGTTCTCAAAAAACAACTCTACCCTACGTTCTCTTTTATAAGCTTCCCAAATTTCAGTTTCGTCGCTTGATACTAATGGAGGTAGTTTACCATGCTCTACACGCGTTTTATTAATATATTCTACTGCTTTAGGAAAATCCTTTTTCAACAACATCGCTTCAGCATAATTTAGGTACGACCGTCCTAAACGGGCAATATTTTGATGGTAATCGGTATAAACTTTCGCCTTGAATCCTTCAACATCATAAATCCCTTTGCGAACAAAATATCCGGTACGAGTAGATAAGTTGGTTCCCTTTTGACTTGAGCTTGGGTGCATATTACCCTCTAAACGCATTGTAATTGTATTGGAAAACAATTGGGTAGAATCACGAACAACTGAAGCCTCAAAACGAGCATCGCGTGGCACATTATAAATGGCTTCAGAAAGGAATCCTCCATTGGTTTCCCAATTTTGATAATACGAAGTTTCGTTCCATTTTTTTGCCATTCCATCCGCATCAACTACTAAGTAATCTTCAACTAAATCGTGCGTAGGCCAACATTTTGTCCATCCTAAAAAGGATTCTTTTAATTTAGGTTCCCCGGTTGTTTTAGCCACTTCCATGTTAGGTACTAATCCTTGCATAGGCGTTAAAACACAATAGGTAGCATCAATATGACGAAAACGCGTTAGTATTAATTCTGATGAATTTTGAGCTACCTCATAATTGTTAAAGATGCCTGCATAATCCGCATCCAATGCATAGCTTAAGGCAAACAAACTCTCACTTGCCGCTTTTGATATATCAATATACTCCTCTTTACCACTTTCAACATAAGCAGCTCCTTGTAAGGCAATTTCGGCAAGCATCGCATAGGCAGCTCCCTGTGTTAATTCTCCCTTAGCAGCTTCGGCGGCAATGGGTAGGTCGGGTGCAGCTTCCTGAAGGTCCTTTATAATAAAATCGTAGGTTTCTTTAATGGTAGCTGAGCGAGACATTTTTAAATCGTCTTCCTCGGTTAAAACTCTATCAACTATAACATACTTACCAAACATACGTGCCTTGGTGTAGTATATTAGGGCGCGTAACATTTTACCCTGAGCAATTAACTTAGGCTTACTTACGGCTTCAATCCCCTCAGAGGCTGCCACGTTTTCAATCACTAAGTTACAATCGCGTATTACTTCGAATGAGTTTTCTTTAATTGGATTTTTTAAGGATAAGGGTGCTCCTCCATACCAATAGTATGAATTATTGGTTGCCCATCCGGCATCGTAAAACTTATCGATATTATCCAATGCTACATTATGTGCCTTTTGAGTTAATACATTATCTGAAAAATCCTCGTTACCAACACCCGCCATTTTTTCATCAGGATCAGAAGTGTTTACCAACAGTTCAGGAATAACCGATTGATAAATATTATATACAAAACCTTGTGCTAAGTTAGCGTCATTCCATATATCATCCTCTGTGTATTTATCCAGAGGCTTTGTGTTTAATAAATCATCGCTACATGAGAATGTAAAAATCCCGATGGCAACAATCATTATATTTAAAAGTATTTTCTTCATTTCTCTTTGTTTTAGAATCCTACATTAATACCAACTGAGTAAGTGCGTTGCACGGGATAACCGTAACTTTGTGTTCCTGTGTTTTCAGACAAACTTTGCTCCGGATCGAAATACTCTTTAACAGGAGACCAAGTAAGCAAGTTGGTACCATTTACAAATACTCGGCATGAAGCCAACCAATTTACATTAGTTAATACTGTTTTTTTAAGATCGTATCCGATTTGCAGATTTTTAAGACGGAAGTATTTCGCATTCTTTAAATAAAAATCGGATGGGTTCTCGCCAACGGTATTATTTCCTCCATTGGGATTATTGGTTTGCGAAACACGAGGGAATAATGCATTTGGGTTATCTGGAGTCCAATAATCTAACTGATATTCGTAAGTACGACGCTTGGCTTCAACAATCATAAAATTATCAAAGGCTACGTATCTATCGCCAGCACCTTGGAATAATCCGTTCATAAACCACCCTTTATACCCTAAATTAAAGTCGATACCATAATTAGAACGTGGCATACTTGGTGAGCCAATTAATCGTTTATCTTGCTCATCAATTTTACCATCGCCATTGGTGTCTTCGTAAATCATATCACCACCTTGTGTTGACGTAGATCCTAGTAAACGAGGATTGTTTAAAATGTCATCCGACGTTTGCGTTAAACCATTGGTTTGATATACGGCCTCGTCGCCCCAATAATCGGTTCTGTTAACCTCAGTTAAATAAGGATTCATTGCGGTAGCCTCATCCTCATCATCTTTTTGCTCCCATAACTGATTAAAATAAGCATAATTAACACCTACCTCATACTTAAAAGCGCCGGCATTTCCTTTGTATCGTAAGGATAATTCAAACCCTGCTCTACGCTGTGCTGAATTCGACTTAATTTGTGGCAACTCTTTACCTAGAGGTTGGGTATACACGTTTTTAGGACTTTGCAAGAAACCTGTGGTTCGGTAATAAAAATATTCGGCAGTACCACTTAACTTATTACCCAATGTTGAAAAATCTAAACCATAGTTTAACGATGTTCTTTCGTACCAAGTTAGTTCAGCAGGATTCACCAAATTACCTTCAGAGTAGCCGTTAACTAATGTGTTATCGATATTATAAGCACTTGATTCTAGGTTATAAACCGGAATGTACCCAAAACGATTTACCCCTTCGGTTACTCCTGTTACACCATACGACGCACGTAACTTTAAAGAGTTGATGATATTCTTATCATCTAGGTTATCCATCCAACCTTCTTCTGAAATATTCCAAGCTACAGAAGCTGCCGGGAAAAAGCCCCATCGTTGGTCTTCGGCAAAATTATCGTTCCCATCGTAACGTCCACTGAACTCAGCAATATACTTGTAGTTATAATCGTATTTAGCTCTAATTACATAACCCGCATTGGCTCCTTCAGTTTCATTACCTGTATTATCTCGTCCATCTAAAGGACCTGCGAATAGCTGATCAACGGCGCTCGATAAGTAATTTCTTCGTGAAGCTTCCATTGTTTCGCCACCACTGGTGGTTTGGTTGTAAACAAAAGTTCCTTCGATACCATGCTTACCAAAAGTGCGCGAGTAGTTTACGCTAGACTCAACATACATACGCTTTTTGTAATAAGCACTTTGTGCCAACTCGGGCGGAGGTTGTACCATTAATGATCCATCAGGCATATATAATGGTGTGTTTACTGACCATTTTTTCTCCCAGCCATCACCATCTCTATAATTACCCATAACGCCAACTTTTAAACCTTTAACCCACGGTAAAGACCAATTGGCAAATGCCTGAACATTTATGAATTTATCGCGCGTTCTGTTGTAACCAGACTCAGGACTAATAATGGCTAAAGGATGATCGCCATTACCTCCACCAGCAAGCGTTCCATCAAGGTTATAAGCCCTATACATTGGGTTGGTATTCTGATTTATAGCACGCCAAATAGAATACATTCCGGCCGATGGCTCTTCGTAGTTTTCGATGCTGGCGTTAATATTTACACCAACCTCTAAGCCAATTTCATCAAAGTTGGTAGTCATGTTACTACGCACATTAAAACGATCGTAGTTTACCACATCCTCTTTTAAAATACCTCCTTGATCAATGTATCCTAAGGAAACGAAGTAATTGGTTCTTTTGTCGCCTCCTGTTAAAGATAAATTATGGCGTTGCTGAGGTGCAAAATTCTTAAGCGTCATTTCTGGCCAATTATTATCAGGATAAGTATCTAAATCTTTATGATTTTTAATAATATCCAATTCTTCCTCGGTATAAACCGCATTGGCACCATCGCCATCGTAATAAGCTGCTTGGTTTTGCAACATGGCATACTTATACGAATTCATCATATCAGGTAATATGGTTGGCTCGCTCCATTGGTGGTTGTACGAATAATTTACGTTGATTTTTCCTTCTTCACCTCTTTTGGTAGTTACCAAAACAATACCGTTACCTGCACGAGATCCGAATACGGCTGTTGCCGATGCATCTTTTAAGAAAGAGATACTTTCGATATCATCAGAGTTGATGGCATTAAAATCTTGCTCCTCGGTAATTACTCCATCAATAACATATAATGGCTTACCGCCACCACGTATGGAGATTGAAGGCGTACTACCTGGTCCACCTCCATTGTTTTGCACTACTAAACCGGGCACTTGTCCTTGTAGGGACTCACCTGCATTCATGAATGGTGTATTTTCTAACTGCTCAGCTTTCATGGTTGAAATAGCACCTACCGCTTTACGCTTAGTAGTAGTACCATAACCAATGGCAACAACCTCATCTAACCCAATGGCATCACTTTTTAAGGTGATATTCATGGTAGTCTGATTACCCACGGCCGCTTCTTGTGTTGCCATTCCAACAAAAGAAAATACCAATACATCAGATGACTTTACGTTGGATAAGGTATAAACACCATCCATATTAGTAATGGTACCACTAGTACTGCCTTTAATTGCAACAGCGGCCCCAGGAACCGTCATCCCTGTTTCATCTATAACTTTACCAGTAATGGTTTTAGTTTCTTCCTGGATGTTTTGGCTAAAAATTAAAACATTTTTGTCTTCGATACGGTAATTCACCTGCTCTCCCTCCAATGCCTTATTAAGCACTTCATCAACAGTGGCGTCCTTCATTTTAATGGTATGGCGCTTGTTGGTATTTAAATCGTCGGTTTTAAAAAAGAAACCAAAATCACTAGAATTTTCAATTTCTCTGAATACCTGAATAATAGACGCATCCTCAACATCGATATTGAGTCGAGCATTCTGACTGTAAGAACTTGCTGAAGCCATTACAGTAAATGTCATCATCAGAAACAAGGATAGTTTCATAACACGAATAGTTTTTTTAGACAAGAGTTGCAACATACCCTTGCCGTGTAAGTTTTGTTTCATAAATTTGTGATGTAAACGTTAAACAATAGACTCCGGCTGCCACCGGATTCAAAAATTTTTCTTTACAAAGTGCGCCGCTCCAACGGTGCACTTTTTGTTTAAAACAGGCTTAAATTTCAATCACCTCCAAGTGATATTAATTACCTATAGCCATAATAATTACTTCTTCTTTTCCTTCTGCCGTAGTTTCTATTTTAAAATTAATATTTGATGTTTTCTTAAATATTTCTAGTACTTGTTTTACTGTGGTTGGTCGTTTTAGCATACAGCTATATTTGGTTTTTGCCAAAGCTTTATCGGCAATATGTATATCTACATCGTACCACTTTTCTAACTCTCTACAAATAGTACCCAAAGTCTTATCTATGAAAGCAAACTTGCCCTCCTTCCATGCAGTAACGGCATCAATGTCTGCCTCTTTAATCCACATTTTGTTTTTCGCTTTGTGGTAAAAAGCAATTTGTCCGGGTACAATGGCTTGCATAGCTTGTCCATTCACATCAAATAAATCAATACTTCCTTCAAGCAATGTAGTTTTAACCAAACTATTCAGGCCATAAGCAGATACGTTAAACTGAGTACCCAAATCTTCGATAGTGACACCTCCAGCATTCACTATAAATGCTCTATCAGGATTGTGTATTACATTAAAAAAAGCTTCACCATCGAGATTGGCTGTTACTTCTTTGTTGCTTTCATATACTTCTATTTTAGAATCGGAGTTTAACCAAATACTAGTGCCATCAGCCAAAGTAAATTCTGTTACACCGCCTTTTTGAGATTGATAAGTATAATTAGGTGCCTTATTAAAAAGCCCAATGGAATATTGAAAGAGAATACTAATACCAATGGCCAAAACAAAAACTGCAGCATATTTTACAAAGACTTGTAAATTAAGTTTTCTGGTGCCATGTGTAGCAGACCAGAATTTATTAAATGCTTCTTGCTTATGCTTTTTACTAGTATGCTTTGTTTGAATGTTGCTTAAAGTCCATAATGCTTGTGCATCAATAAACTCTTCTTTGGCCTCTTCATTATTTTGCAATTCAGTAAAAAACGCCTTACGCTCTTCATGATTTGCCTTGCGGGATAATATTTTAAAATAATCGTTCAATTCACTTTCCTTTTGTGGTTACCTATACTAAACACGCAAGTATGTGAACACCCTATAAAAAAAAGCAATAAATGTTAATTTTACATTACAACAATCACATAAGATGCACCTAAACAACTACTTATAACTAATATTTTTTATAAATGAAAAAGTATTAGGCATACTCCCTTAAGCAATACATATCTTTTTTTTTATTGAAATGTACATGCAAGGCTTAAGTAAGAGGATAGAATGTGCTTGAAATAAATAATGTAATTGGTTCAATATCTAGGTCTAATACCAAAAACATCATCAAATGATTGGTATAATAAGCATTTTAGAGATAATTAATTGGCCATTTTATATTTTGGCTCGATAAGGAAACTGGTGCAAAACTCACAAAACTTTAAGTAAACAAGTTTAGCAACTTATATAAGTCGAACAAAAGAATTTCCCTTTAATTAACCCGATATACCTAAATACGTAAAAAGATCAGTGATAGTTTCTAACTCAGTATACTTATTACTTAAACCACCCAAGTCTTCAACATGCTCATGAATCCATGTTGTATGAAAAGGAATATGAATGGCGTCACAGCCTAATTCTAAGGGTGGTATTATATCCGATTTTAGAGAATTCCCAATCATTAAAAATTCATTGGCCTCAATGTCTAAGTGCGCCAGCAATTTATTGTAGTTGGCTTTCTTTTTATCGCTCATCACTTCAACATGATGAAAATATTTTTCGAGTCCTGAACGCATTAACTTACGTTCCTGATCGAGTAAATCACCTTTGGTAGCAACTATTAACTTATATCCATTAGCACTTAGTTTCTGTAAAACTTGCTCAACATTAGGCAATAACTCAACGGGTTTATCTAAGAACTCCTTACCCAAGGTTAGCATCTTTTCAAGGTGAACGCCTTTTAGCTTTCCATTACTTATTTTATGTGCTGTTTCAATCATAGAAAGCATAAAACCCTTAATGCCATAGCCGTATAAATTTAGGTTGGCAATTTCTATTTCAAATAAACGGTTTATTGCTTGCTCATCGGGTAGATATTCTGCCATTAACTTGGCAAAATCTGCCTCTATCTCACGAAAGTAAGTTTCGTTAATCCACAAGGTATCGTCAGCATCAAAACCTATAACTTTATATTGCTTTTTCATTTATTTAAATAGCTTCATATTAAGAAAAGCATAAGCACAATATTAATGCTTAGCTACACTAAATCTGTAAATAGTTTTTGAATTAAAGTTTTCGCCTGGTTGCAAAATCGTATTAGGAAACTGAGGCTGATTAGGACTATCAGCATAATGCTGTGTTTCTAAACAAACTCCCTCTCTCTTATTAAGCGGCTTGCCAAACTTACCTATATCTGAACCATTCATAAAATTACCAGTATATAGCTGAATGCCTGGTTCTGTTGTATAAACATCCATTACTCTGCCTGAAGTAGGATCGTGCAAAGTTGCAGCGTGCGATAATAATTCCTCATCTTTATTTAGCACAAAGTTTATATCATAACCATTACCCAGTTTCAACTGTTCAAAATCATCGTTTATGCGAGCACCAAGAGGCAATGATGATTTAAAATTGTAAGGTGTACCTTCAACATTATCCAATTCTCCTGTAGGTATCTGTGTACTATCGAGTGGAGTATAATAATCGGCATTAATATACAAGTGATGATCAAGTATGGTTCCGCTAGCCTCACCTCCTAGGTTAAAGAAGGCATGATTGGATAAGTTAATTGGCGTAGCTTTATCGGTACTTGCTTTATAAGCTATTATTAATTCATTATCGTCACTTAGACTGAATGATACATAAAGCTGCAAATTTCCGGGGTAACCTTGTTCACCATCAACCGATAAATATGAAAATACCACTTCAGTGGTGCTTACTTTAGCAACATCCCAAACTTTCTTAAATAAACCTTCACTCCCACCATGTATGCTATTCACACCGTTATTTATGGGTAATTGGTATTGTACAGAATCTAGTATAAACTGACCTTTGGCAATTCTATTGGCATAACGCCCTACTGTATTTCCATAATAAGGGCCATTTGCCTCTAAATAAGCACCACCTGTTGCAAAGCCAGTATTTACATCATCAAACTTACCATTCTTATCGGGCATCCAAATTGAAACAATACGTGCTCCAAAATTAGTAAGCTGTATGGTGCTGCCTTTAGAGTTTTTAAGAGTGAATAGTTCTATACTTTTTCCATCTAGTTCTGTTTTAAAATCAGCCTCTCTAAGAATCTTATAGCTATCATTTTCACATCCTAATAAGGCAATAAGCGCAGCTAATAGTAAAATTGTTTTCATTCTAATACTTATTTTATGATCAATTATAATTAATGGAAAAACAAATAACACAATCTCAAATATCATTTTTATATGGATAAGCAACCCTATACCATTCATTCAATTAGATAAGGTGTTGTTTACTGTTAAAAACCAAATAGCAATATTACTGATTTTTTTTCTGTGATAAAACCTAACATAATTATTAGCGAATATGTTGTGAAAAAATAAAATAGTATTATGTTTGCAAACCTTTCTGTAAGCTGTTGGTTTTAATATCGTAAGCTTTTGTAACTACAAAATCAAATAAAGCTGAAGGGGGATAATAAATACTTTAATTGTATCACGTTTAAGGTAACAAAGCGGTACTTTACTGATTTAGGAATAATAAATTGATTGAAATGACTATTGATAAACTAGAAAATCAACATATAATTGACTTACTTGATAATGGGTATGTTTGTTTTTCAATAGTTAACGAAGATCCTATGAACCTAAGAATTAAGCAAATTAATCAATTTGCAATTAAAACCTTAGGGCTTTCAAAAAAGGATATTTACAATACCTCTTTTAGAGAATTGGCGCCTGAGTGTTATGAGTCAATCCATTATAATTTTAAGATTCTTCTGCAATCAAAAACAACCATTCGGTTTATTACAAAGGTTTCAAGTAAAAACATTACTCTATCTACAAAAGCAGTTTATACTGGCAATAACGAAATTACTTGTATTTTTTATGATATAAGTGAGCAACTAAATTACGAACAACGCCTTCAAGAGCAGAATGAAGAAATTCAAACTCAAAACGAAGAATTAGCTACTACTAATGAGGAGTTGATACAAAGCTCAGAAAACTTATTTGAAACCAATAATATATTAGCTAAAAGCGAACAAGAATTAAAGCAAATAAATGGTATGATACAGTCAGTATTAAACCATATACCTGCTGCCGTATTCTGGAAGAACACTGATTCTGTTTATTTAGGTTGTAACATGGTGTTTGCAAGAGACGCAGGTTATAATGATCCCGCCGATATTATTGGTAAAACAGATGCTGATTTTTTTGCTAAATCTGATGCCGAACTCTATTATGCTGATGATAAAGAAGTAATAACAACAGGAATTAGAAAACTAAATTACGAAGAACCTCAACAAAAAACGGATGGTAGTATTGGTACTTTAAGAACTAATAAAGTGCCATTACTGAACCACAAAAATGAGATAATTGGCATTATTGGTACTTACGAAGATATTACTGATATAAAAAACATACAAGTTGAGTTAATTAAAGCAAAAGAGAAAGCAGAAGAGTCGGACAGATTAAAAAGTGCTTTTTTAGCCAATATGAGCCATGAAATAAGGACCCCAATGAATGGCATTATTGGTTTTAGCCAATTACTGAAAGAGAAAGAAGTAACTGACGAAGAAAAAGTTAGCTACATTGATATTATAAACGAAAGTGGCATTCAATTGTTAAGTATAGTTAATGATATAATAGATATTTCGAAAATTGAAGCAGGACTTGTTGAGTTACATATTAAAGATATTAATGTTACAGACCTAATAAACTCAAGTTATAGCTTCTACCTTAAAGTTGCTGAACAGAATAATATTAGTCTTACCCTTAATAATAATGTACCAAAGAGATTTAGTTTTGCTCAAGATGAAATTAAGATTCAACAGATTCTTGGCAATTTAATAAGCAACGCCATTAAGTTTACTCAAAAAGGTAGTGTTACAATAAATTGTAGGGTTGTACGCGGCATGCTTAATATTGAGATTAAAGATACCGGCCTTGGTATTTCTAATGAGTTTAAGAAAACAATATTCCAACGATTCAGACAAGGAAGATATAGACCTGAATCGAACAGAGGAACCGGCTTAGGCCTTTCTATTTGCAAAGGATATATTGATAAAATGAATGGTTTTATTGGTTTTGACTCAGAACTAGGCAAAGGGTCTACATTTTATATTAGTCTACCATCATTAGCTTAAAAAGCCTTGAGGTAATCCCCAAGGCTTATCCAATATTTTTTTTGAAGAGCTTATTTCAAGCTAAAATTGACCGAATGCTTTACTTCTGAACTTCCTCCCACATAAACTCTAAAATTGCCTGGTTCTACTACGTATTTCCCGTTAGGGAAGTAATATCCAAGCTCTTTATCACTTAGTTTAAACGTTATATGCTCTGTACCGCCTGCTTTAATACTAACTTTCTGAAATCCTTTAAGCTCCTTCAAAGGGCGTGCATACGTAGCTGCCTTATCACATATATAAAGTTGAACAACCTCTTCTCCATCAACAGTTCCCGTGTTGGATACATTAACAGATACTTGAAGCGTTTCTCCTATTGCTATTTCGGATGAAGAAACTTTAATATCAGAATATTCAAAAGTTGTATAACTTAATCCAAATCCAAATGGATATAAAGGTGTATTTGGCGCGTCGGTATAACTCGACCATAAATTGTCTTCTGGATTTCCGGTATCAGGACGACCCGTATTTTTATAGTTATAATAAATAGGAATTTGCCCCACATTTAAAGGAAACGTCATTGGTAACTTACCTGATGGGTTGTACTTACCAAAAACAACATCAGCAATGGCATGACCAGCCTCAGTTCCACCGTGCCATGCTTCAAGAATTGCAGGAGCCTTTTCAGCAATTTCAGGAATAACCAAAGGACGACCGTTCATTAATACCACAACAATATTCTTATTTACCTTATAAATGGCATCGAATAACTCTTGTTGCAGGCCTCTTAATGTTATATCAGTTTGGCTACGGCCTTCGCCCGACATAAATGCATCTTCGCCTATGGCTAATAAAACAAGCTCTGATTTTTTTGCAGCATTAACAGCAGCACTAAATCCTGATTTATCAGTGGTATTAATGGTTAAATGTGTTGGAAAAGCACGTCCTGCAGTTGCTAATTTACAACCCTCGGCATAATTAATTTTTATACCATTGGCAGCAGCCTTAATACCCGCTAGCATTGAAACTGCCGAATTAGGTATTGCTTGCGCTCTCCAATTTCCGAGTGGACTATCATCGTCATCTGCCAAGGGACCAATAACTGCAATGGATTTTACACTTGAAGTGATGGGTAATAAATTGCCTTCATTTTTCAATAACACCATTGATTCGCGTGCTACTTTACGTGATGCCGACTTATGCTCATCTGTGTAAATATTGGCCTTTTCTCTATCGGTATTACTATATTTATATGGATCTTCGAATAAACCCAATCGATACTTAATTCTTAAAATTCTACGAACAGCATCATCAATAAGTTTTACGTCAACCTTACCTTCCATAACCAGTTCTTCAAGGTACTTAATGTAAGCAGTTGCTTCCATATCCATATCCGATCCGCCTGTAATGGCACGATATGCACACTCTTTTAGATCTGCTGCAGCCCCATGAATCATAATTTCGCCAATACTATTCCAATCAGAAACCACAAATCCATCGTATCCCCACTCACCCTTAAGTAAGTCGCGTTGCAAGTAACTACTCGCTGTTGCAGGCATACCATCAATGGTATTAAAAGCATTCATAAAAGTAGCTACTCCATTTTCTGCCAAAGCCTTAAAAGGTGGAAGAACCACATTATGCAAGGACTCTCCTCCTATTTCTACAACATTATAATCTCTTCCTGACTCTGAAAAAGCATAGCCTGCAAAGTGTTTGGCACAAGCAGCAATGGTATTTTCATTACTTAAATCATCTCCTTGAAAACCTTGCACTCTTGCCAAAGAAAAAGCTGTTGTTAGATAAGCATCCTCACCAGCACCTTCCATTACTCTACCCCATCTGGCATCTCTTCCAACATCCACCATTGGTGCAAAAGTCCAATGTAAACCATTTGCAGCAGCTTCTTTCGCTGCTATTGATGATGACAGCACTGCCAAATCTGGATTCCAAGAAGCGGCTTCTGCCAAAGGAATTGGAAACATGGTCTTCTGTCCGTGAATAACATCATAACCAAAAATTAAAGGAATACCTAACCTTGAGTTTTCCACAGCTATTTTCTGTGCATTCAAGGTAGCTTCTGCTCCTACAACATTTAACATCGATCCTACTCTACCATTTTTAATATCCTCCAATAAATCTTGGGTATTTTTAGCATTAGGTGCAGGACCTGTCATCTCCCACTGGCTCGTATGTTGGTTTAATTGGCCTATCTTTTCTTGCAGATTCATTCTGGCCAATAAATCTTCTATAAATTTATCTTCTTCCGTCATACCATTATTCGTAATTGAGCATGAAGTAAAAATAAACAAACCTATAAACACAGTGACTATTATTGTTTTCATATTTTACTTATTTAGTAATAAATAGTTTAGCTTAAACTAAACACTAGCAAACAACTAAAGCTGCCACTTAGGGCAGCTTTAGAATTTTAAACTTTGTTCTTATAAATCAATACAGATTATTTCCAATATTTGTTCTGCATTAAATTAGGATTTGCCTGTAATTCAGGTTGAGGAATTGGTAATTTACTATACTTTTCTGTAAAAGTAACCCCTTCTCTATCGAGTTCACTTCCTTTACCCCAGCGAATTAAATCGTAAAAACGATGTCCTTCATACGATAACTCTGCAATTCTTTCTTTTTCGATTACATCCATATCAACAGTTCCTACAGGAGTTGTAAAACCAGCTCGAGTTCGTAATTCCTGAATTGGTACAGCAGGATCTCCTCCTCCGGCAACAACATATGCTTCTGCTTTAAGTAACAATACCTCAGCATAACGCATAATTCGAAGGTTAGTACCCATATTAAGACCTGGTTCGTCACCACTACCTTGTCCACCTTCCGATGCCCAAGTACCATACTTTAAGCGAAGTACACCTGCACCTTCGTGCTGTAAACTACCAGTTGGAATATTCTCTGGTTTATCATTGATTTCCTTTCTTGCTCGTAAACTTACATTATACATTGGATCAGCTAATTCAACCTCATCCAATAAAGTACTTTTTCTTCGAGGGTCGTTAACATCAAATAAATCATACATCTTCTTTGTTGGAGGTAAAGCTCCCCAACCTTGAAAAACACCTAATTGTATACCTGGTCTTTCGCCATCAACATGTGTTGTATCATAATCAGTATAAAAGCCTTCACGAGGACCACAAAGAATCCAGTGAATGTTGTTCTCTTGCTCACGACCTTTACCCCAAATATTGTAGTTACCCCAGTTCCAACCTTCAGAGTTCACATAACCAATTTCGAACACAGATTCTGGTCCATATTCTGAAGGAATTTTCAATACATCCTCAAAATCAGAACCTAAAGCATATCCACTAACTGCTTCTAAAAACGGGATTGCTTCGCTATGTTTATTCTGAAAAATAAGTACTTTTCCCATCATTGCATTGGCAAAACCTTTAGCAATACGCCAATCCTCTTGATCTGCTTTCTCAGGAAGACCATCAATAGCCATTTGAAGATCAGCTTCAATTTGAGCATAAATAGCCTCAACACTACTGGCTTCCATATAATATTCGTCAGGTAGCAACTCTGTAAGCACTAATGGTACCTCATCAAATAAGTTTACTAACTCAAAATATAAATAGGCTCTTAATGCATAGGCTTCTGCTTTAACCACATCTGAGTTTGGAGCCTCACCAACATTCTCTAATACAACATTCGCTCTAAACACAGCATAATATAATCGAGTCCAAATGTCGTTTATTTTTGTATTATTCGGAGTAAACTTAAGATCATCAAACTCATGATATTCAGGTTGATCACCCTCATCATTACCCCCGGCACGTGCTTCATCAGAAAGTACTGTTTTAATATGATATAAACTTGACCAATCTTGAGCATTCAGTACTTGAATCATATCATAAACAGCTGCTAAAGCCATTATATTATCCTCATTCGTTTTATAAAAATCCTCCTTTGGAATTAAACCTTCCTCAGATATCTCTAACCAACTTTTAGTACAAGACCCAGTCAGCAGCACAAGAGATATTATCATTAATTTATATATAATTTTTCTCATTTTCTTAAATTTTAAATATTCATGTTAATCACTGGAATTACCTTTTTATAGCATTTCCTATCACAATAATATTTGATTAGAAAGACACATTTAAACCAAACATAACTTTACGTGGTGTTGGATAAACCCCTCTATCTATTCCCTGACGGTCAAACTGATCACTACCAGCTTCAGGATCCATACCTTCGTATTTAGTAAACGTAAAGTAATCGTCTAATGAAACGTATACTCTAACAGAAGATAGTTTAATGGTTTCTAAAACACTTTTTGGTAAGCTATAACCTAACTGAATTTGCTTAATTCTGAAGAAATCTGCATCCTGTACCATAATATCACTAGCATACATTTGGCCACCAGGATTAGCGCTAGGCATAGAAGCATCTTTATTATCTGGCGTCCAACGATCATCATAAAAACGTTTTGGCATATTAGATGTTAAACGGTCTGTACGAATCCAACCGTATACAACTTGGTTTCCACCTTGACCTTGACCAAGAACATTAAAATCGAATCCTTTATATTCAACAAAAGCAGATAACCCGTAAGAATAAGTTGGATGTGGGCTACCAATGTTAGTTCTGTCATCATCTTCAGGACTATCGGTATCATTACCATCTTTATCTACATAAATAGGCTGACCTGTTTCTGAATTAATACCATTTGTTTTATATCCTCGATAATACCAAATTGGTTCACCTACTTCAAAAGCAGTAGCTCCAACCCAAGAACCTGTTCCAATATCGGTACCATTCAAACGAGGAGCAACTACATTTAATCTAGTAACTTCGTTTTTAAGCGTAGCGAAATTCGCATTAATACCATATTTAACAGCCTTGCTATAATCTTTCCATCCAGCAGAAAATTCAAAACCAGAGTTTTTCACATCCCCTGCGTTAATCATAGAAGCATAAGTACCTGAAATTGCAGGTGGCTGTCCGAACATTAATAGATCTTTTGTTTCTTTAGAAAAGTAATCCATAGAGAAAGACAACTTACTATCAATCATTCTTAAATCGATACCAATATTAGTTTGCTCACTGGTTTCCCATGTTAAGTCAGGGTTTGCTGTTCTACCAGGCTCAGCGGCAGTTACAAAACCATAACTAGTTGGGTAACGTAGTTTTGATGTTGTAATAGATGATGAATATAAAAATTGACCTTGACTACGTGCAATACTTTGAATAGAGTTTATACTTCCGTTTTGTCCCCAACTGGCACGTAATTTACCACTATCGAAGAAATCTGAGCTAAAGAAATCTTCTTCTGTAAATGTCCAACCTGCAGAAACCGATGGGAATATTCCACCTATACCATCCTCAGGCACGTTAGTAGTAGACGTAATATCGTTACGTAAAGTGGCCTGAAGCATATATTTACCTTTATAGCTATAACCTAATCGACCAAAATAAGAAACTAATTTATTTTCGTATCTGTTACCATCAACTAAACCATTGTTATTACTGGTATAAGCATGTTGTGCATATTGTTGACCTTCTCGTGGCATATTAGAACTATTGGTAGTTACAAATTTATCAACACTCATTTGTGCCGACATACCAAGTACTGCAGATATACTATGATCGCCAAATGACTTATCGTAGTTAAAGAAGTTTTCCCATTGCCATTGATAAAACATATCGTAATTATCATTAGTAGCTAATGTTGTGTTATTTCTCTCGTTAGAATAATAATATTGTGGAGTCCAACTTGTTGTGTTAGCAATTTTAAGGTCTAAACCTGGGCGAGAAGTAAACTTTAAATCTTTGGTTAAATCCACTTCCATTGTAACTGCTCCAAAGAAACGATCTGTTACTAGTTCTTCTGTAGCAATATCCATTTGTAAGAATGGATTAATCATCTCTCCTCTTACATTTTCTGAAATAGCATAATAATTACCATTAGCATCTTGTCTTAATGGTTGGCCTTCTCCTAATTTCTCAGCCATAAAAGAATTTACTTGATCAGGAGCTAAAGTTACTGGTGTATAAGGATCAAGAAGCAATGCTGATGATATTAAGCCTCCAAATTCATCATCCTCATTTAGTACTTTTCGTTTTGAACGCGCATAAGTTACATTTGCACCAACTTTTAACCAGCTCTTAACTTGCTGATCAGCATTTAAACGAGCTGTAAAACGCTCAAAACCCGATTTATCATCTCCAATAATTCCTTCTTGATTCACATAACCTATAGAAGTGAAATATTTAGATTTTTCCGTTCCTCCTGAAAAAGATACATTATGAGATTGAATTGGTGCTGTTGAGAAAATTTCACCTAACCAATCGGTATCATAATCGCTTGTTGTAGGTGCTAAAGAGTTTCCTTCACCATCTATTCTTTCACTCTGATATTGATAGTATTCAGAAGCATTTAATAAATCAGGTAACTTACCTGCACTTTGAATACCATAACTAAAATCATAGGTTACTTTGCCTTCTCCAGCTTTACCTTTTTTGGTTGTAACCATTACAACACCATTACCACCCTCTGCACCATAAATAGCAGATGAAGCACCATCTTTTAATACCTCAATAGACATGATATCACTAGGTGAGATAGAAGTAATATCCCTCATACGGATACCATCTACAATGTACAATGGATTGGAGTCTCCATTAGTACCTGCACCACGAATTTTAATGTTCATACCTGCACCTGGAGATCCTGATTGCGGTACAATAACAACCCCCGGAGTACGACCTTGCATTGCACTTTCTGCATTGGTCCATGAGTTATTTTCTAAATCTTTAGACTCAATACCAGCAATGGCACCTGTTACGAGGCTCTTTTTCTGTACCCCATAACCAACAACCACAACCTCATCTACATCTTGTGTATCTGCAGTTAAAGTAGGGCTAATAGTTGTTTGGTCCCCTACAGGAACCTCTTGCTCGTTAAAGCCTATAAAACTAAATACTAGAACATCGCTAGACATAGCTTGAATGGAGTACTTCCCATCAATATTTGTAACTGTTCCAACTGTCGTTCCTTTAATAACAACATTTACCCCAGGTAATGCTTCTCCTGAAGCATCTGTAATTGTACCGGAAACGCTTTGTGTTTGCGCCATTACCAGTGAGAAGTTTAAACACATCAACAATAAAAACATTGCCGATTTAAGTAACTTTGATGATATCGTTACTTCTTTACGTTTTGTTAACAAACTACTAATAGTAGTTGAGTTGCTTTTTTTCATAGTTTTGTAACTTTAATTTTTCAATTCCATGTTTCCTTATAAATTGGATTTTGATAATTATAAATGAACCTGATTATAGTGTCCGAAATTATTTTCAGGTTCTACTTTTCTCTCTTTTTACTCTATTTCATAGGCATCTAATATTGAGGTTGTAAGCACCAATGGTGCATTCCAATTAATTGCAATTTCATTTGTTGAATAACTACATTCCATATCGATATACGATAGTGCTGGAAAGTGAGATCTTTTAACATCTGAGCCACAGTCATCTAAAACAATTGTATTAGGTCCACCAATTAAGAAACCCGGTATTGGTTCCTTTATATTGTCTGCAGCAGATGGACGGTGATGTATATATTGAGGCGATTTCTTTCCGAAACCACTGACGAAACAATAAGATGTTGCATTCCTACCCATTATGTAATTGTAATCTTCGTTTGCAGAATTAAGGTACCTTTTTTCTTTGGTAATATGATAAGCTACTAACTTTAACACAGCCTGATTGGCCACATCAGAATTACTTCCCCATTCAAACTTATCCAAACCTACTATATATGGTGTCTGCTCTTGCAAAATAATTAGGTTATCAACGTAAGATATAAAGAGCTCACTTAAGTGAGTAAATTCGTTTGCTGCTTCAGAAGTAATTAAAGAAATAATACCTAAAGTATTTACCACATCCCATTTGGGAGTATTCAATAGTTCCTCATTCTCTTGAATATACTTTAAGTACATTTTATCGCCTGTACTCAGGTATAATTCTGAAGCTGCCCAGAACCACTCATCAACCAAACTGGTATCTGAATAAGCTCCTGTAGAAATATCAGATGGTTGCACATAAAACACAGAAGGGTTTTTCATTGCCCAACCCCAAGCTTCTTTAGCTTGACTGAGCATGGTTTTACTTAATAATTTTGTGGTTTCAAAGTCTTGGTAAACTCTTTGTGCAGCGCACATAGTTGCAGCAAAATCAAGAGCTGCCGACGTGCTTTTTTGAACTAAGTATCGTTTTTTAGTAGCTTCATGCGGCATAACAAAGTCTTCAAACTTTTTTGAGGTTAGTTTATGATACACTCCTCCATCATTATCATCTTGCATTGTTTGCATCCACTTTAGGTTATAAAGCGTTTCTGCAAGAATATCGGGCAATTCGCCACCTGATTCAGGAATATTCACGTTAAGATTTGAATGGTACTTAGGTGCTAGATCATACGCTTTCAATAAAGTATATGATGTAATACTACTATTTACAATATACTTATTGTAATCCCCAGCATCGTACCAACCTCCACTTGATGAAACTTCACTTCCTTCAGGGTATTCTTTACTTGCTGCTGATCGATGGATATATACTTTCGTATCTGGATGCCCTGCTTCTCTTGCCCATTTGCCAGCATACTGTTGGGTAAGCGGCATGGCTGTTCTATTATAATAGAATGCTTTTAAACTTGCTTTAGCAACTTCATTATAAGCATTATTAGAGATATGTATTGAATCACATATAATCTGGTCATCAACATACAAACAATAATACCCTTCTGTATTTAAAGCTGTAAAGTCGATTATAGAAACTGAATCGCCAGATAAGGGCCAATATGAGGCTTCCCATATTCTGCCTTTATGCACCACATTTCCCTGAGCATCTTTTAAATTAAAGTACTGACCAGAACCTCTTAAAAGTGCTTTTTTAGGTGTATTGGTTTGATACGCATACTGATTGTATAACAACTCTTTTGTATTTAAAGAGCTGGTTTTACCATTATCAGAACATGCGAGTACTAATAAGCTTAATATCAGAATTAATGTAGATTTAATTGTCATAGATATTATTAGAAATAGATTATTCATGTATTAGGTATTCCTTAGCGGGTAACTTAGGAAGAAAGAGGAGCACGTTTGCTCACTCTTTCTGAATTTTAGCTAACGTTTTAGCCCATTGTAACAACAACCTGATAGTCTCCACTTGACTGAACAGGGATGATATTATTATCTAGCACCTGACCATTCACCGAAATAGTCTTTACGCCTTTTGATACTTTATTAGGATTTACAACTTCAATATGATAGTTTGCCCCTCTATATTTTCTTTTTACCTTAAATCCTTTCCAATCGCTCGGAATACATGGATCAATTTCAAGGCCATCATATGACGTTCTTATACCTAGTATATATTGAGTTATGGTATAAAAATTCCATGCTGCGGTACCCGACAACCAGCTATTTTTACCTTCGCCTGGTTTAAAGGCATCTTTACCTGCAATCATTTGACAATACACATAAGGCTCAACTTTATGTAACTCGCTAATATCCTCAAGATAAGCCGGGCATATCTTTTTAAAATAATCCCAAGCCTGGTCTCCACGACCTATCATTGTTTCACCAATAATTACCCAAGGGTTGTTATGACAGAAAATACCTGCATTCTCCTTATATCCTGGAGGATAAGTTGAAATTTCGCCGTATTCAATTACATATTTTGTAAAAGCCGGGTTATTCAGTACTATACCATATGGTGTATCTAATCGCTCTTTAACACTATCCAAGGCCTTTTCAACCAGGCCTTCTTCAAGTCCTACTCCGGCCATACTACACCAACCTTGCGACTCAATAAATATTTTACCTTCTTCGTTTTCGTTTGAGCCTACTTTTTTACCATAATAATCGTAAGCACGTAGATACCAATCTCCATCCCATCCATGCTCTTTTATGGCGGTTTCCATATTGGCTACCTCTGCTTGAGCAGCAGCAGCTTCTTCTGTGTTACCAATTCTATTGCATAATTCAACATATTCTTTACCATACACTACAAATAGTCCGGCAATCATAAGTGACTCAGCTGTTCTTCCTTTTTTATTACCCGTGGTTTGAAACGATTCATTTGGATCTGTAGAAAAACAATTCAGATTTAAGCAGTCATTCCAATCGGCACGACCAATTAATGGTAAGTTATGCGGTCCTAAATTATTCACTACGTGGTAAAACGAAACCTTAAGGTGATGCAATAGTGATTGCGCTTTGCTTTCATCATTATCAAACGGCACTTGCTCATCTAAAATGCTAAAATCGCCTGTTTCTTTAATATACTCCGTAACCGAAAGTATTAACCAAAGTGGATCATCGTTAAAGTCTCCGCCTAAAGCGTGATTCCCTTTTTTTGTTAAGGGTTGATATTGGTGATAACATCCACCATCTTCAAATTGAGTAGCTGCAATATCTAAAATTCTTTCTTTTGCCTTTTCAGGAATTTGATGTACAAAACCAATCAAATCTTGGTTAGAATCGCGGAATCCCATACCTCTACCAATACCACTTTCGAAAAAACTTGCGCTTCGAGACATATTAAAGGTTACCATACATTGGTACTGATTCCAAATATTCACCATTCTATTCAACGGCTCCTCATCACTATCAATCTGAATATTATCCAATAACCCTGTCCAATAATCCTTCAGCTCATCAAAAGCAGCCATTACCTTTTCAGGCGTATTAAACTGCTCTTGCATGGCAAGTGCTTTTTCTTTGTTAATTACACCTTTTGATTCCCACTTATTATCAGCTTCATTCTCTACATAACCAAGAATAAAAACAAACTCTTCTTCTTGTCCAGGAGCTAGTTCTACTTCTATATAATGTGAAGCTATCGGAGACCATCCGTGTGCTTCACTGTTAGTAGCTTTTCCGGCTTTTACAACCTGCGGATTATGAAAACCATTATGCATACCAATAAAGGTTTCTCTATCGGTATCAAAACCATCAATTTCGCGGTTTGATGAAAAGAAAGCAAAATGATCTCTACGCTCTTTATATTCCGTTTTATGGTAAATTGCTGATCCTTCTACTTCTACTTCTCCGGTAGAAAAATTACGCTGAAAGTTGGCCATATCGTCTTCGGCATTCCAAAGACACCACTCCATAAATGAAAACAGCTTAACCGTTTTTGGTTTATCCGTTTCATTCTTCAATTTTAACAAATGAACCTCTCCCCAATAATCTTGAGGAATGAAACAAAGTAAGTTAGAAGATAATCCATTCTTTTTAGAGATAAAACGCGAATAACTCAATCCATGTCTGCATTCGTAAGAATCTAACTCTGTTTGAGTTGGTTTAAAACCAGGATTCCAGATAGTGTCATTATCATTGATATAATAGTAACGACCACCATTATCCATAGGAACATTATTGTATCTGTATCGAGTTAAACGTCTGAATTTGGCGTCCTTGTAAAATGCATAACCTCCTGCTGTGTTTGAAACCAATCCGAAAAAATCTTTATTTCCTAAATAATTGATCCATGGGAATGGTGTTAATGGCGTATCAACAACATATTCTCTCGCCTCATCATCAAAATATCCGTATCTCATAATTAATACTATTAGCCTATATTACTTGTTTCTAATTCTTTATTTCGTCTTTCCTCTAATTCAAGGGTAATCTCATTCATCTTAGTTTGTGTTAATGGGTATATAACCATTACAATTGCGGCCAGAAGAGCTACTAAAGCAGGCACCCAACTCATCAACATTTTTATCGCCGGCAAGGCTCCTTGTATGGTACTCGAGTCCATACCGTCGTAATGGAAAGCTGCCAACACTGCACCAATTATAGCTGCGGCAAGTCCTCCTCCGAATTTGGTAACAAAAGAGCCTGCTGAATATATGAGCCCAGTTGCTCTTCTCCCATTTTTAAATTCAGAATAATCTGCAGCATCACCTAACATGGTAAAAAATAGGGTTGGGAATATTGCTGCTCCAAATTCAGACACAATACCAATTGTAAAAATGGCACCAATATCTTGCGGTCCGCAAAAAGCAAACAAGGCATTTACTCCACCTGAGAATAGTAAAGCGTAAATAAACAATCGCCTTTTACCTAACAACTTTCCTAAGGGAGCTGTTGCTACTGCGCCTGCGATAGACGCAATCATTAAACCCACAAGAAACGAAGATGCCAGTAACTGATCGTTTAAATAAAGGGTGAAATAATACATCACCATTCCTTGTTTAATTGAGTTATAGATAGTCCATAGTAAGCCAACGGCTAGCAAAACCAACCATGGCTTATTTTTAATTAAATCGCTTAAATCGCGTTTTAAATTTGACTTCTGTGTTTTCGGTGGCGATACCCTTTCACGCGTACTCGCAAAGGTTATAAACATAAACAACGCTAAAAACGCCGATAAAACATAGATAGAATAACTGTATCCTTTCTTTTGATTTATTAGAGTAATTTTTTCCGAGGATAAATCTGACTCACCACTTACAATAAAACTATATGGCTTATCAGCATCCATTGAAAAGCTTATATATGGTGAAGGCTCATTTTTAATACCACTTTCAGCACTTTCCCATACAAATGTAGCTACGCCATCTTTAGTCTTTATATTCGCATTTTCAACATCCTGAGGTGATGATACACTAACCTGGTATTTTTCATCGCTAATTTTATCAATATCAATTGTAGGATTAACATTACCAAAGTAAGCTACCAAAAACAGTAAAGCTCCCTGTACAATCATACCTCCACCAAAAGCACCTACCATTCTGTAAGAACCTAAACTGGTGCGCTCTTTATTATCGCCTGTCATCACAGCCATTAAAGCTCCGTAAGGGATATTATTGGCTGTATAAATTAGAGTAAATAATATATAAGTGGTATATGCATATATTATTTTACCAGTCATTCCTATATTAGGAGTAGTAAATAATAGCGATAAGATTCCGGCCAAAGGTATGGCTGTCCATAATACCCATGGACGAAATTTACCATATTTTGATTTTGTTCTGTCTCCTATGATTCCCATGGCAACGTCACTAATGCCATCACTAAAACGAGCTACCAATAACAATAGCCCAGCTGCTGCAGCTGTTAAGCCGAATACATCAGTATAAAAGAACAACAAGAAGGTAGAAACACCGCGCCAAGCTATGTTAGCTGCACCATCGCCTAAGGCGTAACCTATCTTCTCTCTAATAGAAATTTTATTTGTATTTATTTTGTCTGCCATTATCTTATACTATAAAGTTTAGTAGATCCTTCTTCGTATTTCCGTATACATCGCGACTAAACATGTACAACTGTGCAGGCTTATGCGCCACTCCTTTTTGTTTCTCATCTAAAGGAATTAGATATTTCATACGAGCTACTTTCTTTCTAAAGTTTCTTTTATCAAACTCCGTATCTAATATTATTTCGTAAACTTTTTGTACTTGAGACAGGGTAAATTTCTGTGGTAATAACTCAAAACCAATTGGCTCATGAATTATTTTATTACGTAAGGATAATAAAGCACTCTCTAAAATAAGATTATGATCAAAGGCCAACTCTCCAACTTCATCAACCGGAACCCACTGAACGTTACGCCCCTTCCATTCTAATGTAACCTGATCTGTAGCTAACAAGGCAAAATATCCAACAGAAACAATTCTTTGAAAAGGATCTCTACCATCATGTTGAAGCCACTTAATATCGTTTTCTTTTGTTAATCTATCAGGATGGGCGAATGTTTTAAACTGCTCTAAATAAATATTAGTTAAACCTGTTAATTCAAACAAAACTCTATCTGCTGCGGCATCTAAAGGTTCATTTTCATATACATGATTCCCTGTCAGTGTTAAATCTGTAAAAGAAGTACTACCCTCACTTAGTGTACGATCAACAAGCAACACTTTCAACCTCTCCCCGTCGAAGCCAAATATCACACAATCTACAGATATATAATTATTTAATTCCATACTATTTCAATTCAAAATAAACAAATAAGTGCTAGATGTAATACCTTTGTGTTATTATCACACTTACTATATTTTGAGCTAATGTATGAGAAAAAAAATAACACTCCAAATTTTTTAACAATATTGTTAATTAGTGTTACAATAACTTAGTGTCGTTTTAACACTTTAATCCCTTTATAGCTCTAGGATTTAGAACATAAGATTTTATACAAAAAAAAATATTGATTTTTTAGCAGAAACATAAATCTGTACTAAACACATTCAATTTTAGAATCAAGTGTTACTTTTGCCTCAAATAAGAACCACGATGATACAGTGCCAAATAGTTAATATAGAAAAAGGACTACTTTACGATGAATATAGAAATGTGGTAACTCCACCGCTGGGATGGGTGTTTTTACCTGCTGGAGATGCTGGTATTACAAGAAAAGTAACTGCTAAAAAACGATACTGGAAGGTTGTTTTTAAAAAAGGAAGAAGAACTATGTCGAAAGGAGTGTGGGCTCCGCGAGATATTATTGAAAATGCACAAAAAGAAGTTGCCTCTACCCGATCTACCGACACCTACAAAAAGAAACAAGCCTATACTAAGGCAAGAAGGGATAAGCTGCAAAGTGAATACGAAGTAGAGTTTTATAATACAGTAAAAAAACACCTTCGCTTTGATGAAAAATACAAAAGTATGGAAACGATATTGGCTGCCGTTATTACTGAGTTTGCTATCCCAGTAGGAAGTGGAACTGTGGCACGCACCCAACAAATACCAATTTCAGAAAGAGCTAAAAAGGCCGTAACGGCATGGATGCGTCACCAAACGAGTAACTACGACAATATGAAGATTCCATTAATTAAAGGGAAACGCAGAGAGGTAAGGCGTAACATAGCTGAGGAATCCAACAAAATATTAGATAAATACCGTAAAGGTGAGTCTGTTAGCGAAAATTGTCCCCTTTTTAAAAAGGTAAAGCAAATAGCACAAAACAAATCATAATACTACTTATAAAATAAACTTAAATCGCTGAAGAAAAGGGAGCAATAATTGACTTCTACTCATTTTTTCAGCAGTTAATGATATTCTAGTACATTGGAGAGTTTTACCAATACAGCCCAATAGATATTTCTGAAAGTACCAATGAAGCTTCAAAAAACAAGTGCATTGGTATTCAGCTGAGTCAGATTAAGAAAGTATTTGGCATTCCCATTTTCTTTATTCGATATCGCATTGAGTGTTGGTCGTACCTTAGTCGGGTCTGCATTGGTACTCCTTCGGATGTTTATTGGTCGCTGGTTGGTTCCATGGATCCAATGAACGACCAAGTTAGGTACAATCCAGGTACGATGCAGATACAAACAGAAGCCCATCAAGTTGCGATACCCACATTCTGAGACAAGCAAACAGAACAAACTTACTTTTGGGCTGATAATAGGCATTATCTTTATTAGCTTATACCAAGTATCCAAAAAGTATTTTTATTTAAAAACTAACCAATAGTCATCAAGCCAAACTTTGATGCTATTGCATGTGTTCCATCCATTGTGATTACATCGAACAATTAAGTAATAAAAGAAGAAAAAAATAAAGGAACTCATTAATTACTATTGCTCAATAAAAATCAAATTAAGCGTATGTTTTAAATGGTAAAAAGAATGGTTCTGGTTAAAACTTGAAATTTATTGATAAACAGCCTTATTTTATACTTGTTTTTTTTACAATTTATAATAGAAATTATTATTTTTCAGTCGTAGTTTATATTTGTTTTTTTGAATAAACTACGATTCATAACTGAGTTGGCATTTGACTCAATAAATAAGAAAAATAAATGCACATGTGTTTTAATACTTAATTTACTTTGGCACACTAAAATGAAGTGCCTTATAACTAAAGCGTTGCATTAACAAACAGATGAAATCAAAAAATTCGATTAACAAGAAGAGCGGTAGTGCTCCAATGGGCAGTAGCAATGAGAGAAATGGCTTACGCCCCGTTAAAAAGTCAAGATCTGGTAAATCTAAAAACCACCTGTCCATCTACGATGACTATGATGAGGATTTTGATGATATACCAATTGGGTATATGGATGATGATGATATTATTGAAGATGAAGAAGAGTAAATATAAAATGGCTAGCATAATTCATTATGCTAGCCATTCTCGTTTATAAAAATTCTTCTCTAAAATTTAAAGCTTCAACTTATAATCGTGCGCACCTGGTGCAAAGTTACTTTTGAATACTTCGGTACCAATTGCATTGCTTCCTTTGCCCCAATTTACCTCTGCTCTATTGTCGCCAAGCACAATATTAATTAGCTTTTCTTTCATCTTTTTAGCCACCTTTTCGTACTCTTTATCAAAGGCTAAATTGTTCTTTTCGTCAGGATCATTTTTTGTATAGTATAAAGCTGGATCAAGATCTTTATAACTCGCATTTAATGCCCATTCCATATTTACACCTCGTTTGGTATTGGGGCGCGTTTGCATTGAAAAACAATAATCTTTAGTTCGGATATATGCCCGAGGCCCAGTTACATGATGACTTTCGCCGACTATATAATCTCTTACAGGGGCTTCTTTGCTTACAACTTTTGCCATATCCATACCATCTAAATAGGCATATTCCTTGGTATTGACTTTAGCACCTGCTGCACCTAAAATGGTTGGAGCTATATCTACAAACTCCGTAAAATCGCGAACTACTTTACCCGCTGGAAACGCTTTTTTATCAGAAGAAACCACTACAATTGGGTTATGACTATCCACATCCCAAGGCGTAAACTTAGATACTGCACCGTGGTCGTTTAGTTTCCAACCATGATCGCCACAAACGAAAACTACCATCCACTCCTGCTTCATTTTTTCACTATAGGCAACAAAAGCATCCACCGACTCTCCCACAAGAGCATCGCCATAGGCACAAAAAGCATAATAATCTTGTATCATTTTCTGCTTTTCCTCTTCGCTAAAATCGTTAGAGTAGCTCTTTTTCACTTGCTTCTTAAGTTGCTCAGGCATTTTTTTCCATTCAGCATCATCTAGCTCAGGCACCTTATAAGTATGTTTTTGAAAACGTGCGCGATAATCAGCTGGTGGCAATACTGGCGTATGCGGAAAGTCGAATCCAATATGGCAAAACATAGGTTTAGAAGTATCTACGCCTTTATATGTTTTGGTTCCTACTTGGAAGTTTTCGTTCTGATTATTCAGGAAATCGATAAATATAGATGCATAATATCCATCTCTTGTTTTACCTGCCGGGCGCGAACTTACACCTGCTAATATACCCGGACTAAAAACTGTTTCGGGATGATCAGGTGAGTGTTTACGCATAAAATCGTACTTATCGTAAGCTTCCTGTGCCATTCCTGCAAACTGCGGATTTTCCTTTTCAAGCTCCTCTGAAATGTAATAATACTTGCCATCCTCATCTATAAAATACTCAACACTGGTTTTAATTTGCTCCTTCAGTTTTTGTCCGTTTACTTCTTTAGGGCCCCATTTTTTACCCCATGCAGTTAGTCCTTCATCGGCAAGAATCCTAGAATCTATATCCGTTTGGTACATATTTGCCTTTTCCGCTTTTCCGTTTTTTATGGTGCGCAAGCGAATCCCTAGTTTACCAAAATGAACCGTTTGATAACCCAGCTTCTCCATGGCTTCAGGAAGGTGTGGGTACGAATTTTCGGTATTATTGTTATGGTACTCGAACTGATAAACGCCCGATCGGAACGGATAACGCCCGTAGTGCATGGAAGCTCGCGATGGTGCACAACCGGTAGCCTGACAATAGGTATTGATAAATGTTGTTCCCTCTTTTGTTAATCGATCTGTATTGGGAGACTCTACATAACCCAACTTACTCATTTCATTACCTGTAAGCATTTTATTAAATGCTCTGATGGCATCATATCGATGATCGTCGGTTAATACCCAAAGAATATTTGGTTGCTGCTGCGCTATTGCACTCTTGCCAATTGTAAACAAGGCTACAAAGGCCAATAGTATTGAATATACCTTATTCATATTTAATTTTTTATAGATTAATTTTATGATCGTGTGCCCCTGGTGCAAAGTTGCTACGCTTTACTTCTGTACCAATTGCTTTAGTATTTTTTCCATAATTATCACCACCCCAATTGATTTCGGCTCTGCCATCGCCAATTACAATATCTAGCAGTTTTTTTTGAAGCTTCTCTGCTATCTTTTTGTACTCAGGGTCAAATGCTAGGTTATTGATTTCGTTAGGATCTTTAGCTGTATTATACAGAGCAGGGTCTAGTTCTATGTAAGTAGCATTCATGGCCCAATCCATATTTTCGCCTCTCAGCGAATTTGGTCTCGTTTTCACTGAAAACATATAATCTTTGGTGCGGATATAAGCTCTAGGTCCTATGGCATGATGACTTTCGCCAATTACATAATCGCGAGCAGGTATTTCACCCGATGCCACTTTTTCTAAATCAAAACCATCTAAATGACTGAATTTGCTTTGATTTACATTTGCTCCTGCAACACTTAAAATAGTTGGTGCAATATCTACAAACTCCGTAAAATCGCGAACTACTTTCCCGGCAGGAAATTTCTTTTTATCAGATGATACCACAATAATTGGGTTATGGCTGTCGACATCCCATGGTGTATTTTTAGTTATAGAACCATGCTCATTCAGTTTCCACCCGTGATCACCGCAAACATATACAATCATCCAAGGTTGATTTTGTTTTTCACTATACTCAATAAAAGCATCGGAAGCTTTACCAATTAAAGCATCGCCATAGGCACAAAAAGCATAGTAATCTTGCACCATTTTTTGCTTCTGTTCATCCGTAAAATCGTCGGAATAACTATTGGTTACACGCTTCTGAAAAGCTTTGGCCATCTTCTTAAACTCTTCATCAGTTAACTCAGGCATTTTATATTTATGCTTCTGAAAACGCTTTCGATAATCCTCGGGCGGTAATACTGGTGTATGCGGAAAATCATATCCTATATGACAAAATAGTGGTTTCGAAGTGTCTACTCCATCAAATGAATTACTACCCGCCTTAAATGATTTATTTTCACTTTCCAGAAAATTGATAAAAGCTGTATTATAGTTGGCATCGCGAGTTTTGCCCGCTGGCTGTGGGCTAACCCCTGCTAAAACACCTTTACTAAACGCAGTTTCAGGCTCACCTTTCTTATTGTTATGTTTATACATTAAGTCATATTTTTCGTAGGCTTCTTTAGCCATACCCGCAAACTGAGGATTCTCTTTTTCAAGTTGCTCTGACTTATAATAAATGGTTCCATCAGCATCTTTAAAATAAACTACATTCCTTACAGGCTTTGCTAGCTTTACTCCATCTATTTCTTTTAACACAGACTTCTTTTCCCACTCGGGTAACATATCTGCATCGAGCAACTTAGCGCTAACATCGGTTTGATACAAAGGGTAATTAACAGGTTTACCATCCTTTAGAGTTCTTATGCGTACCCCTAATTTGCCCACATGGAAAGTTTGATAGCCTAAATCACTCATTTCTTCAGGCAACAAGGGATACGAATTATCGGTGTTGTTATTAAAATACTCAAATTGATAAATTCCAGAACGCCACGGATAGCGCCCCATATGCATTGATGCCCTTGAGGGCGCACACCCTTGTGCCTGACAATAGGTATTAATAAATGTTGTGCCTTGTGCAGCCAAACGATCTACATTTGGAGACTCAACGTAACCTAAGGCACTATTCTCTCTTCCGTGCAACATTTTATTAAATGCACTAATGGCATCGTAACGCTGATCATCAGTTAATATCCACAGAACATTTGTTTTTTGCTTTGCCGATATTAAGGCATTTGACGCCTGAATACAGAAAAATACGAGAACTATTATTCTTATTTTTTTCATGATTATTTTTATTTAGATTTTAGTTTTCCATTTTAAAAATTGTATCCCAATCATCGGTGCAAAATGATGAAGCTGGTAAGCCGGCAGTATTATAAAGGCTGCCCTCAAAATAACTATTCCAACCATATCGTACTGATGTTGGCTTGCTAACATCTTTACTCCAGACTTGTAAAACTGTTCCGCGCTTCACTATTTTTGCTTGTGCAGGATGAAAGACACCATCGGCACCAGCCACCTCAAAATTACTTAAAGGCTTACCCATGCTTGTGATACCGATAGGAGCGTGATTAAAGCTAAGCATGGCCTTACCTTCAGTAACTTCCATTGATTTATAAATAGGGCCCGAAGGAATAATATAATCTTTGTCATAGGTTTTGGATAATGCCCAAAAGGCCAATCGCTGCCCTACTTCTTTCTTCCTTGGCGGATGAATGCACTTTTGCGCCCCAAGATCATTAATACAAGCCATGCCCGTATTTTCAAAAGTTAACATTGTTTTTAACTGCGCTTGTTGCACGCCTACCCAACCTTTAACATTATAACCATAGGGCGCTATTTGTACGAAATAGAAAGGAAAATCACCTTGAGCCCAGTTATCTCTCCAACTTTTAATCATGGACGGAAACAAACGAGAATATTGTTCCGGATCCCATCTATTACCTTCTCCTTGATACCAAATAGTTCCTTTTATTCCGTATGGGATTAAAGGATTAATCATACCATTATATAAAGCAGTTGCTGTTTTCTGTGTATACTCCTTTTGCATATCCGTTTTAAACTCATGAAACTCTGTTTCAATAATATTATTTGGTGTCCAGGCTTGAGCAGGAGTTCCTCCAACATTACTAGAAATTAAGCCAATGGGCACACCCAATTGTTTTTGTAACAAACTACCAAAATGATAACCTACAGCGCTAAAATTGCCGACAGTTTCGGGATTACATTGCGTCCAATTGCCCTTACATTCTGTAAGAGGCGTTTCGCTTACTGCCCTTTCTATGGTGATAAATCTGATTTGGCTATTACTACTATTCATAATGGTTTCCTGACTACCCTCGATATGTTGACCGGGATTACCTTGTAATTTCATAGCCATGTTTGATTGCCCTGTGCATAACCAAACCTCACCAACAAGCACATCCTCAAAAGTGATTGTATTGTTTCCTTTTACAATTAACTGATAAGGTCCACCTGCTTTTAAGGCATCCAACTTTACTTGCCATTTTCCGTTTTTATCTGCTATTGCTTTATGCGTTTGATTGGCAATAGATATGCTTATTTTTTCGCTTTTTTTGGCTGTTCCCCATATGGGATTACGATGATTTTGCTGCAATACCATGTGACTACCGAAAATACTCGGAAGCTTTACATCCGCGTAAAGCGAAATTGTGCTTATTGAAAGCACCATGATTAAGGTTAATACTTTATTGAGGTAATTCATAATGTGTTTTTTTCTCTATTGTATGTTTCAAGATCTCAAGGCTATAACAACTGCTACACCAGCTATTGACATCTAGCCTTGAGATTGCTTCCTAAGTACCAATGACGAGGCTCTTAGGTTCAGCGCCAAGGACTAACTACTTTTTAGACCAGCCTTCTTTAGTGCCTTTCATATATCCTATGGCCCAACCACTTCCTTTTTGGGAGCACCAAAAGATATCTTCTCTATACGGATCGGGTTTAAAATCGACAATACGATCTTGCTGGCCGAGCTTATTATTTATTTTATTCCAGGTTTTACCTGCATCTAAAGAAACATAAGCTCCAGGGTTAAGCTTTTTTGAAGCTTCCTTTGTTTTGGGAGGTAAGGCTGCACATACAGTAATGATATTCGGGTTTATTGGAGATGTTTCGCACTGCCAAATAAAAGGTAAATCAAATATCTTCTCCCACTTTTTACCTCCATCTTTACTGCGCCAAGCTCCAGCACCCAAGTCTGTTGCTTTTTCGTTACCGCAGGCTATAAAAATATGTTGGTTATTTCTATCGACATAAACACTATTTACCGACTGAATTTCTGCGGGTATCTGCATTGCATTCCAACTGATACCCTTATCTTCTGATTTGTATAAGGCTCCGTTTTCATCGTTTGCTGCAGCATAAAGCACTTCAGAATTTTTAGGATCCATAAATACGCGTCGGATACTTACGCCATCGTGAAAACCTGTATTACTCAACTCCCAATTATAACCACCATCGCTAGAACGATAGAAACCATAATCGCCTTTGGTAAGTTTTTTAGCATAAGGACCCGCTACCTCCGAGATAGTATTTTTGGTAGCACAGAAGTACATATTATCAGGATTAACTGGATCAATTAATAAGGAGTTTTGAAATACCAAACGTTGATGCATTGGCACATCAGCATCAAAAATAGTAGCAATGTTTTCCCATGTCTTTCCTCCATCAACCGACTTGCGTAACTTACCACGATTCTCTTGTCGGTACGATAGAAAATATATTATATCAGGATTATTGGGATGAACTGCAATTGCACTAATAGAGTGAGAACCTCCATGATGAATTTGTCCTTCTAATTGCTCAACAGCCACGGCCATTTTATCAGGATAACTGCCTAAAGGCGCCGTTTGCCAAAGGCCATGCTCACCGCTACAAAGTAAATACCTATCTTCTTTACCCGTTTCTAACAACATAAAACGCCCCGGTAAATTACTATCGCCACGGCCTACCCATTGTTTGCTGACTGGTGCGGTTTCATTATCATCAACCTGATGCCAGGTTTTAGCTCCATCGGCACTTTCGAGTACTTGCTGATCCAAACAAATATAAATTTTACCATCGGCACTAATCTCTAAAAATCGATTTCCCCATACTTCTTCTCGTCTATCTATTTCGGGCTGAAGGTGGGCAAATGTTGTGTTTATCCCGACAGGGTTATTTCGAGACTGCCAATAGGCATTATCAGCGCCTGTAATCCAATACTTACCCTCACGAGCCGCAGCTATCCATGTGGCACCTCCATCTTCTGATTTCCAAGCACCTCCTGGCAAAAAGGCCTTATCGTGCTTACTATTGTGTGATAAGTAAATTTCGTTTTTATCATTCGGGTTAACCCTGATGCGATGCCACACATCAAAAACTTTTGTGGGTAATTGCGGGTATTTTTTGCGTATGGTTTTAACATCAGTCTGAAACCAAAATGCCAAAGAGTTCCAATACTTATTATGCAGGGCTTTGCTAGAAATTTGATTCATATCAAGCGCTAAATTACCCGAGATATTGTGCCACGATTTACCATGATCGGTACTTTTGAATAAACCTCCCTTGGTGCTTACTGTTTTTCCCTCGCCCTGAAAAGCGGTTTGTTCTAACAAATAAATAGTAAATTCTTTTGATTTGGTATTGTAATGATAATCCATATCGCGTGGGCGATTTACTGGTAAACCCTTGGCGCTTGCTTGCCATGTTTTACCCTGATCTGTGCTTCGAAACAAACCTTGGCTTGTGGCTGCCAATATATTATTACCATTTGTTGGATCAACTATAATGCGACCAACATCGAGGTTTTCGAAATTGCCTACCTTTGAGGCTTTCCATGTTTTACCACTATCAGTACTTTTATAAATTACGTTATTCTTAAAATTACGCGTTTGTCCATTGACATGACGCCAATTGGCTTTTACATTCCAAAAATCGCCCGGACCTATATACCAATTGTTATCGTTGGAGGGATCGACCGTTAGTTCGGCAGAGCGACCTTTAAATTTTCTGATTTCTTCCCATGTATGTCCTGTATCTTCTGTTTTGTAAAGCATCCCGGTACCGGTTATGGCATACCCAAAAGCAGGGTTCTGATGCGAAAAGGTAAATTTACGAACGCGAGCCAAGTCTTTTCCTATACCATCGCAATCTTTAATGGTATGCCATGTTTTTCCGGCATCCCATGATCCGCATGTATTGTACATATCGGGCGATATCATCATTACATCTTTATTTGTTGGATGACACCAAAACTCTTCGCAATAGCCAGCCATCCCTGGTCCTACTTGTTGCCAACTAACCAAATTGCTTGAGGCTTGTTGCTGTGTTTGTAATTTTCGGAAATACTTTTTATCGGATTGCGCATGTACAAGTACACAAAGCGCAAAAAATGCTAAAATAGATATGCTTTTCTTCATTGTTCTTTTTTTTAAGCTTAGCGCACAATCAATGCTGCTCAAGCTTAGGTTTTTAACAATTTCGAAGTAAAAGATTTATTAGTATAAATATGGGGTACAAATGTTATCGTAATGAGGCATTAAAAAAATACTAATGCACTCAAGAGTACATACAATAACTTACCTGAATATTAACGAGGCATTAATACACGTGACATTTGAGTGATAATTGAGGGAGAAACTATTGTTTGGTTTGAAAGGAACTTTAGGGGTGGCAAATCGCAACTTGTTTACAAAATATTAGGCTTTCTGAGTCAGTAGCTTCTATTTTAAGATTTCTCATCTTTCGAGTTCAATATGAGAGACATTTTTAGCGTACTTCTCGTAAGGTTGTTAAAGTCATACTTCTTTCCTTTTAGCAATTCTACTAATCTATTTTAGTCGGCATCTTATCACAATAAAATTTAATTTTTTACTGCCAATTTGGCTAAACCCCCAATCGAATTCAATAAATCCCTGCCAAATTGGCTAAATCCCCACTAGAGTTCAATGAATCCCCATCAAAATGAACTTTTCCCCATTGGTTTTGAATAAATCCCCAATAGGATTGTGTAAATGGAGCATGGACAGCTAACTTTTATTTTCTCTTCGAATTTCAATTTTAGAATTGATTCAAATACGTTAAGGCTTTTACTAAAACAACATCATACCCATTTAGAACATCTTCTATTGTTGGTTCAAGTTCTAAATCAGGTTCAATGTAAGTATACATTTTACCATTACAATAGACTCGTTGTGTTGCAATTTTTGCATATGCGCCCAATGGTAAATTAATAATTAATGGGTAAGTCGCACTCCCTTGTGATGGTTTACCAATAACATATGCTTTATCTAATGCGCGGAAACAAATGATAAAGCTTTCTGCTTCTGAAATAGTACTTTCATTTACTAGAATTACAACGGGTATATTAATAGTTATATCTTTTTCTTTTTTGAATACTGCTGTATCACTTTTAAAAGCATTATTCTGATAGAAGTTAGTGTAGTTTTCATTAAATTGTCCGCTAGCTCTTCGGTAACTATTATTAACTCGTACTTTAACTGAATATGGGTGAAATATACTATCTGCTGTAAAGTATTTCGATATTTCACTCCTTATACAGGCACCTCCTCGATTTCCTCGTAAATCAAATACAATACCTTTTGTTTTCTGAATGCTATCAATGACAGATTCAAAACTTTTCATCGGATCAGGATTTATATTGGTTCCGAAGTTTATATATGATATATCATCCATTATTTCAAAATGAAAATCTTTATATGATTTTCTAGAAAATTTGATTTCATCCCAGTCCCACGTATCTGTATCTGTCACCTCTATATTAACGGTATTTACAATTGAATTAGGTGCTTTAAATTGTATTTCATACCTAGTCCCCACAACATCATAAAAAACCTCTCTTATTAAGTGGTGATATTTCACATGCTCTGCATAGTAAAAATCTTTATACAAACTATCTAGGCAACTAAATATATCAATTCCATTAACTTTTAAAAGTTCACTGCCTAATGGTATCTTATCTTTTAATTCTTTACCTACTCCAATTATATATATTTTATTGTGCGTGTAAAGTGGCCATATTTTTGCTCCTACTTTTTTATGTATTTCTTTAGGTGTATAAACATATGTATGTCCTTCATGAAATACTGCGAGAAATTTAGATAGCATTTCGAAATATTCTTTATCCGTTTTAAAACTATCAATCTTATTTATGTTTGAATAATATAAACTATCCCACCCAACATTTTGCAATTTATAATTTGGATAATTATATTCTACTTCCTTCCAAATTTGAGATAAGCCTTTAATTTTATCGGTTCGAGTCAGTTGCTGTGAAAAAATATTAAAACTGAAAAGCAATAATATAATTAGATAAGTAATTTTCATTTTTTGAATATTAGTTTTGGAATATGGTATCCTTGGTTTAATTAACTACAACGGCTCGAATATGCATAGTGCGGGATTTCAAGGCACTTCACTATCAAACCACTACTTTGTTTATTAAATGTACTAAAGTTCAAATTTACTAAAATGCCCTGCATTACGTATATTTATTGCTGTAGCCAGTCCTTATCCTTTAATTATTTATTTATCAGTCTATTCTGGCAATTTACACCTACCATCAATTATTTTCCAAGTCTTAGTTTTTTTGTCATAAACAAATCGGAAATCAGGTATGTACCCATTTGTTCCACCACAAGCAAGTGAATAATTTGCTTCTCGAAAATGAAGTCCATTTTTTAAGAAAATTCCTTTTTTTACCGTTAGCGTTAAATCTCCGAAGTTTATATCAATCGTATCTTTTGAAATTTGTTTATGAGTAATTCTATATAACTTCAATGTTTTTCCATGTTTATAGGCGTAATCAAATAATTCATCGGATGAAGGAAATTTATAAGCACTATTATGGTCAAAATAATTCTTAATCCTTTCACTCCGCTCATTTGGCTCTATGAATTTCCAACCACTCGATAATTGTAAATCAAATCTGTTGTTTAAAGCTTTTATATAGATACTATCCAATCTCTGTTTGTCAACTTGCTCAAGATTCTTTGGAGTTGTTTTAAGCAACAAACTAATTTGTTCGAAATATTCTTTATTGGGATAAATTAAAACAATTCCATTACCATTTCCATAGATATATTTTTGGTCCTCGCTTTTTAAAACTTCAATCTTTTCAATCCAGTCTGGATTTATCGAATCAGGAATAGTGTCCAAAAAATATTCATTCTCATTCATCTTGATTACAAACTTGGGCAACGAATCAAGTGGTTCACTATTTATTCGAACAGAAATATCACTTAAATTCTGCCCGTAAATAAAGAATGGAAACGAAAAAATCAGTATTGTAAATATGTATCTCATTTGCACTTCAGTTTCCTAAATTAGCTACAACTATTCTGTATCCCATCTTTTAAGTCGATACATCTATATGGCTATTATTTTTGCAGCAATGAAAGTAGAAATAATTATGGATTATGATAATTATAGGAGTGCCTTTTTGACGTTTATCCGCTTATTTATATTTATGCTAAATAGATTTAGGGATTGCCTTGGTTAAATGATAAAGGGTAATTATAAGTTATATAAGTATTGCAAATGGCACCGATATGTGCCAAAGAGAGAAGGTTTGATAGATTGGGAATGTAAAACTTAAATGGCGCCTCGAGATGCCTTAGTGCCTTGGAATAACGAGGCGCCTATATATTATAAAGCCACAACCACTTTCCCAACTAACCCGCCTTTTTCAACAGCTGTGTGAGCGTCGCGCATATCTTCGAATGGGAATACTTTATCTATAGTTGGTTTTAAAGTTCCTTCTTCCATCATTTTTTTAATGGTATTCATATCCTTAGCACTCGATTTTACTAATAATCCTGATACATTAACACCAGCTTCTTTGGCTTTATTCGCTAAACTTTCTGGTACTTCCATTATTGCAGTACTGTAAATAGTTCCTCCTTTTTTAAGCACCTTAATAGATGTTTCAGCAGATTCTGGCCCGAATATATCCAACACAAAATCAATATCAGAAAGCACTTCTTCATATTTTACCTTATTATAATCGATATGCTCATCGGCTCCTAAAGACTTAACAAAATCACCATTCTTTGTAGAAGCAGTGGTATATACATAGGCACCTAGTGATTTTGCTATTTGTACCGCAAAATGACCTACTCCACCTGAACCACCATGTATCAGCACTTTATCGTCTTTTTTAACTCTACCTTCAAGTATCTGTAAAGCAGTAAGCGCCGCTAAAGTTGAAGCTACAGATTCCTCGTAACTTGCACCTTGAGGCATTAAAGCCAAATGATCGGCAGGAGCAGCAACATACTCTGCGTAAGCATTTCCTACCCCTGGGAAATTAACCATACCAAACACCTTATCTCCTACTTTAAAGTTACTTACCTCACTACCCACTTCGCTTATTGTTCCGGCAATATCCCAGCCTAAAATAATAGGACGCTCAGTGCCAAAAAACATATTTAACATCTCATCAACATACTTTGGCTTTACATCTGCAGGGTTTAATCCAATGGCATTTACCTTAACCAATACCTCATTTTCTTTTATTTTTGGCTGAGCTACTTCTTGCATAATAAGATTCTCAACTCCACCTGCTTTTGTTAACACTATTGCTTTCATATCTAACATTTTAGTTATACTATCATTTTTATAGTTACAAATGTATGGCAAGTAATTATAAAGCGCAATAACGGTCAAAAAGGATAGTATAAAAAACAACAGCACACATAAATCATACAGCACTACTAATGAACAATTTAAACATCGTAAAATAAACTATATTTTTTATAGTTACTACAAGTATTAATGCCCTATATTTGTATCATCGTTAGAAAAGTGATTGTTATGGATAGAAAAGAGTTATTTGATAAAAAACCGATGATTAGGATTCATGATAAGTTATTTCCATGCCCAACCAGTGCGGCAATGGAATTAATTGGTGGTAAATGGAAAAGCGTTATCCTAACTCATATGATTGAAGGCGAGAAACGCTATAATGAATTACGAAAGGAGATTCCTATTATTACTGAACGCACTTTAAGCTTACAATTAAAACAACTAGAAACGGATGGATTAATTACCCGAAAAGTATTTACAAAAAAGCCTCCTCTTAAGGTGGTATATTCGTTAACTACATTTGGAGAAACGCTAATACCATTATTAAAAACGATAACCGAATGGGGTATTACGGCTGCATACGAGAAGGATGCATTTGTTGAGGCAGATGAAACAGAAATGAATGAAAGCTAATACAATGGTGGGTACACTTTAAACTTTATTCTGAATATCATAAATCATTTATGGATTCCCCTTTGTTAAGGGAGAATCCATTTATTATCTAATTAATTATTGCTTGATAATGGTTTTACGTCCTTAAACCCTCCTTTGGGCTCGCCATGTTCTGTATCGTGAACATTAAACCTAGGTAGTATTTTCTGCAGCTTTTTATTCTCATTCATATGGTTTTCACTAACCTTGCTCCAATCGGTAATTTGCGGATAGCTAATTAAATCATCGGGCTGAGCCGTAACATCATAAGTTCTGCCTACACCATCAATCAATACATATTTACCACGTATTAATTGTTTATCTTGATGGTAAGAGTAAACCCATTGGCGGTGCTCCTTTTTATTAGTAGTTAAATATGGTATCAGGCTAACTCCATTCACCTCGTAACTATCCGGAATTTGAACTCCCATCACTTCGGCTACAGTTGAGTATATATCTGCTGTATTGGCAACAATATCTTGCATGCCCTCTTTCGTCATATCTAAACAAGGTGCATAAATAATCATAGGTACATGCACCCCTTTTTGAACAGCCGGACTATTTTTTCCATATCCGCTAGTACCATTATCGGCACAAAAAATGAATACGGTATTGTTGTCCTCACCCATTTCTTCAAGCTTCTGCATATATAACCAAACTTGATAATCGATATAATTGATGTGCGAGTGTATACCCGGCTCACTAATGGTTCCGTGGGTATTGTAGTCACCATTATCGCCCGTTATCTTCGGATGTGTGCGGGTATACTTATTATTTTCCCATTTCACCTTTGGGGTTGCTGGCCATTTATTACGGGTTTCTTTATTGATATCTCTGCTGAAGAAATCCCATCCATCGTGACCGAGGTGTGTGGTGTGATACACAAAAAATGGTTCTTCCTGCTTATGTTTTCTATCCATAAAATCAAATACAAAGTCGAGCTCCACATCAGGACCATAAGTATGTAAACCGTATTCTTTTTGGGATTTAGGGGTATTGGGCCACCATTCAAATTTGGTTTTACTATCGGGATGATTCATTAACTGAACATGAGGTTTCCAGTACCAACCGAATTGTTGATAATAGTTTACCTCATCGCCTGTATCCTCATTAATTAGTACTCGTTTGCCATTCACCTTTTTTTGTACAATTTTAAAATCGGTATACTTGTTTTTAAGACATTCGCGCTGCGTTTGCCCTCCTGGAGTAAATACTCCCTCATCAAATCCGAATTGATTAACTCCACCCATTTGGGTTTTACCGGCCCATATAGATGCGTAACCGCCTGCCTTAGCAACATGTGCAATGGTATGGGGCGAACTAATATAAACCGGAACCGATTCCTTTTTACCTGACTCGTTGGTATATTTACCTTTGTCTTTATTATGCCACCATTTGTGTAAATGGGCATATCGACCTGACATCATCATGGCCCGTGCTGGCATACATATGGTTGCCGACCAAGCATCTTTTATTACAACGCCTTGGGTTGCCATTTTATCTAAAACGGGTGTTGATGCTCTGTATTGAGGATCGCTGGTATTGCCACCTTGGGGTGGTTTGCTCCATACCGAAGAACCATAAATAGGTAATTCGCGAGCACTTATATCATCAGCAAAGAAAATAATAACATTGGGTTTCTTTTTGGCTAAAAGAGAAGTTGGCATTAGAGTAAATACCACCAATAATAGCAGTAAAGATCTAGTATGAATCATACTTTAATTAATTAGTTGTTTGTATCCGAAATATCCTTTGTAAAATATGGAGTAAAAAGGGCTTTGTACGGGTAGTAATGACTGTAAATAGGGGCGGTTTTGGTAGAAACTAACTTAGGCTTATTGAGAAGTACACTTATACCAATACTACATTAAAATGAGCCTTATTCTTTCGTCCTTTTTAACTTATCCATCGTTAAAAAATATCGCCGTAGCTAAGGCTATGCCTCAATTTTTCGCCTTGCCTAAGCTAAAAATACACAAAACAATTTAAGGCTCACTTTAAAATAGAATTGGTATTATTATCAAAAAACTCCCGAACAGAATGAATTCTGATTCGGGAGTTTTATGGTATTGCTTTATGTAACGTTTAAAAACATGGAGCCTGTTCCTACTTTTATAAATCTGCTAGTTTAATAGTTAAGGTTTGTGTTTCTAAGCCTTTTGCGGATGCTTTTATGGTAACTGTGCCTGCTGTTTTATTCGATTGAATAAGAGCCAAACAATGTCCTTCGTTAGTAACTACTCTATCCGACTGAAAATCTTGCGTACTCGATTTTGAGCCATTATCTACACCTAATAATCGTACATCACCATCAATCTCAAAAACAATTTCAGTTTCTTCTGTTTTAACAGGATTACCATCTTTATCAACCAACTGAGCTATTAAATGTGCTACATCATAGGCATCCGCCTTAAGCGATGATTTATCGCTTGTAAATTCAATAGCTACCGGCTTACCCGTTGTTTTTAATTCGGCTTTTACTCTAGCACCATCAAATCCTGCTTTAGCAGTAATGGTACCTGCTTGGTAAGGCACTGCCCATCTAAAAATACGATCAGGACATTCTGAAAGTCCTCTGCAACCCAATGAAACACCGTTTAAGAAAAGCTCAACTACAGGAAGATTAGAACAAACCTCAACCAATACCATTTCGTTATTCTGATAATTCCAATGCATGTTAGAATTATCCCAGCTCATGGCCTTTTTGTTTTTAGCTACCGGTTTACCACTCAATTCATCAATTTTAAATAATGAGCCTTCAACCGGTTTTGTACCTATGGAAATATGGGGTTGATTTACCCAGATACTTTTAAAGTAGTTCCACTTTTGTTTTTTAAATCCGGCAAAATCCAGCATATCACCATCCCAACCCTTTTGAGGCCATTTTTGGTTTGCTTCGCCCATGTAATCAATACCAGTCCACATGTACATACTAAAAACCATAGGGTTTTCAATAATTGAATTCCACTCGCTTAGTAAGCCTGTATTTTCGTTACCAGTAAATAACATATCAGGATAATTCTTCTTACACCAATCGTACTGGGCAATTTGATAACTAAAACCAACCACATCGAGCGCACCGGCATATCCCGAGGCACAACTGGCTACTGGTATAATTAAATTAGCCGTTACTGCACGTGTAGTATCTAAATCTTTAACCCATTTTGCAAGGCGTTCTGCCGTTTCTGCTAGTTTATATTTTCTATCGGGTAAAGCCTCGTAACGTGCTTTCATTTCATCGGCAGAAATTTCAGGTATCTTATTCCAATAACCTCCTTTTGATTCTGGATCCCATAAACCACTCACATGTTTATAGTGCTCATAAGTCCACTCTATTTCATTACCAATACTCCACTGAAATACCGAAGGATGGTTTTTATCACGAAGGATTGTTCTGGTTAAATCGCTCTTTCCCCATTGCTGAAAATGCTCTGTATATCCTCTAGTAATGTATTTAACCGATCGCTCGTTAAGGTTGAATTGCTTGTCTTTAGGGTTATCCATTTCATCGAATATTTCGTTCTGAACCAAGAATCCCATTTCATCACAAATATCTAAGAAATCGGCCGAAAAAGGATTGTGCGAGGTACGTATGGCATTAACACCTGCATCCTTAAGCAATTGCAATCTGCGACGCCAAACACCATCAGGAACTGCAGCTCCTACCAATCCACCATCGTGATGGAGACAAACTCCCTTAACGTAAGTAGACTTTTCATTTAAGAAAAAGCCGTGGTCCTTATCGAATCGAATACTTCGGATACCAAAAGGTGTGGTGTAAGTATTTAGCACTTTATTTTTCTGCTTTAGCTTAGTGATTACCTTATACATATTCGGATTATCCGTATCCCAAAGCTTAGGGTTCATCAATTGTACATTTTGAGTGATGGTAGTTTCCTTGCCACTTTCTAAGTTAAGTTCAGAATCAGAAGAACCTACTATTTTACCATTGGCATCAACTACTTCGGATACTAATACAAACTCGCTTGACTTATCGCGGGTATTAATCACTTGTGACTGAATAGATACACTTGCCTTTTCGGCACTCACCTCGGGTGTGGTAACAAAAGTTCCCCAAATAGGAATGTGTAATTTATCGACTGTGATTAGTTTAACATTACGATAAATTCCGCTTCCTGTATACCAACGGCTATCGGCATAGCGAGAGTGATCAACATGAACTGTGATAATATTGTCGGCTGAGTTTTTATTTAAATACGGAGTTAAATCGAAATACACAGGAGAATACCCGTACGGATTTTCGCCCAGTCGCTTTCCGTTTATCCAGAATGTGGCATTGTTATAAACACCATCAAATAGCACGAAGGTTGATTTTTTATTCTGATTTTTTGGAGTTTTAAAATGCTTTTGATACACTCCTACTCCACCTGGCAAGTAGCCGGTACAGCCTTCTAACTTTTCATCGAAGGAGAATTCTACACTCCAATCGTGCGGCAGGCGAACATCCCGCCAATCGCTATCATTTAATGGTAGTGAAGTTGGTACTTTTGTATCCTCTAAAAGAGTGAACTTCCAATTATAATTGAAATCTTTTGTGTGTTGTTGCGCTTTTGTATGCATGGATACTTGCAGCATACAAATGCACATTAGAGTTAAAATTGTTTTTTTCATCGTTATTATTTGTTTGTATTACTTTTTTAATTTTTAATGATATTTTACCCCAATCCCTTGTCGTGTAATTGATTGTCAAATTTCTAATATATTACCTAAAACATAGTATTTTGAGATCGCTTCTGACTTTGCAGTGACGTAATATTTACAAAAGTCAACCTTACAAGATTATTAATAAAAGGATAAACTAGTACTTTTTCTATAACCTATTTCTTCAGTTATAACTTATCATTTAACACTTTTAATTAAACCCAGAAAGCCTATGATGAAAAGTTTCTCACCATAGGCTTAATGTCTATACTATTTGAATTAAGAAATCATCTTACTTGATAATTGCCTTATACCAACCACTTCCCCAGGCAGCTGACCATAGTATTTTTTCGTTGTACGGATCGGGCTTAAAATCTGTCATTTTATCTGGCTGACCAATACCTTTATTAATTTTTTTCCAACTAGTGCCTCCATCTAATGAAAGGTATAAACCTGGATTTTTAAACTGCTTTAGTTTATCACCGGCTTGAGCTGGTACAATTACGGTAATAATATCAGAATTTAACGGAGATACTTCTGTTTGCCAAACATATGGGGCATCAAAAAACTTCTTCCAAGTTTTACCATCGTTTGTACTTTTATATACTCCTCCTGTATGCAATTCGCCACCTCTGTAACCGCAAGAAATAAACATGTCGTGGTTATTTCTATCAATAAATAAATTATTAACGCCTTGTATTTCTGCTGGGATATTTACTTTTTCCCATGTCTTGGTTTTATTTTTAGAAACGTACAATCCTGAAGGTTCTTTACCATTGAAGTTATTTAATGACGCGTAAATTACTTCTGGATTTTTTGGATCCATAGTTAATCGGCGTACACTACATTTCTCTGGCAAGCCACTATTCTGTAGTTTCCAGGTATAACCTCCATCTGGCGAATAACAAACCCCATAAGCTCCTTTAGACATTACGCTTTCCTTGGCCGATTGTCCTACTTCTTGTATGGCTTTTCGGATAGTGCAGAAGTACATATTATCCGGATTATTAGGATCAATTAATAAGGATGCTTGCGTTGCAATTCCTTGCCAAGATCCGTTTTTACCAACAAAAATAGTTGAGATATTCTCCCATGTTTTTCCACCATCCGTTGATCTGCGCATTTTACCACGATGCTCTTGTCGCCATCCAATGGTATAAATAATATTAGGATCGTTTGGATGCACTGCCACAGTAGAAGCAGAATGTAATCCATGGTTACCATCAACATCGTGCACCTGACCTTCTATTTGCCTTACAGCAACAGCATCCTTATCGGGATAGTTACCCAATGGTGCTGTTTCAAATAAGCCATGCTCTCCCGAACAAAGTATATATCTTTCTTTAATACCCGTTTCTAATAACATAAAACGCCCGGGTAAATCACTATCGCCACGGCCAACCCATGCATTACTGCCTGGAGCTGTTTCGTAGTCGTCAACCTGCTGCCATGATTTTCCACCATCGCTAGTTCGCTGCGTTTGTTGCTGAACACCAATAAACACATCTCCTTTACACGTTATGGCTAAAGAACGGCTACCAAATCTGATTTCGTGCAATTGATCGTTGGCTGCCTGTACATGCGCAAACTCAACATTTGCTCCTGTATCCATACCCTTGCTTTCCCAGTAAGCATTGTCTTTACCATTTATCCAATAGGTTCCGGCACGTGCCACTATTTTCCAAGTTTTACCGCCATCTTCTGTTTTCCAAGCATCGCCAGGGCCAAAACTTTTATCGTGACGCTGATTGGCCACTAAATAAATCTCATCCTTATTAGTAGGATTAACCACCATCCTGTTAAAGATAGAATAGGTGTTTTTAGGAAATTCAGGATACACTTGCTTTGATTTTACACCAAACCAATAGCTCAACACCTTGTGATAATTACCACAGTGATAATGGTCTTTGATTTGATTAAAATCGACCCCTAAATTACCTGTGATACTTTCCCAACTTTTTGCACCATTGGTAGTTTTATATACCCCTCCTTTTGTATTTATACTCTTTCCGTTAGGCTCATAAACAGTTTGCTCAACCACATATAATACAAACTCCTTTGTTTTTGGATTGTAATAAGAAGCCATATCTCGTGGTAAATTATTGGGTAAACCTTTACCTGCCGATTTCCACGATTCGCCGGTATCGTTGCTTACAAACACACCATAATTGGTGGCAATAAACATTTGCTTTGGCTTAGCCGGATTAATAATGATACGTGCTACATCTAAATCGGGTGAAATGTTAGTAGCTACTTTTTTAAATGTTTTACCATGATCAGTAGTTTTGAGCACATAACCATATTGGGCTCTTTTGTCTTTTTTACCATGTATAAACTCTTGTGAACGGTGGTTAGATTTCACATTCCAGAAATCGCCTGCACCAACAAACCAAATATCATCGTTTGTAGGATGAATAGCCATTTTAGTGTGCGCATTATAGCTCGATTTTTTTGCTCCTTTAATGGTATGAACCAATTCCCATGAACGACCTCTATCATTGGTTTCAAAAATTTTACCTCTACGTTCTAGGGCCAAACCAAAATCAGGATTTTGAGTTGAAAATACAATATCATGTACACGTTCCAAGTCCTTTCCATCTCCATCATAATCTTTAATGCTATGCCACGATTTACCATCGTCCCAACTACCATATGCAACATGCATATCTGGCCCCATAAACATAACATTTGGATCTGTAGGGTGACACCAAAACTCTTCGTTATAACCAGACATTCCTGGTCCAAATTGCTTCCATTCGATGGATTGCTCTGAAGTAACTCTTTCTGTTCTTACTCTCTTAAAAAACTTATCCTTATCCTTCGCATAAAGCTGAGATACCATAAGGACAGCTGCAAACAATGTGAATATTCCTTTTTTTATTACCATACTAATTATAAGGTTTAAAAATGTACCATTCTAACATGGCACAGAAATTACGATTTATCGGTATGCAAAATGCCTCAAATAATTGACTCTGCAACTACCTGAGGCATTCATATTTAATCACAAAAAACTATACAATCACCACAATGGGGTAATTTTATAATGTCAAATAGAGGGTAAATGAACCTTGAAACATGGAGCTATAAAAATTCACCCTGATTGTATGCTTTTCGCTATGAAATTAATATTGATTTGGCTTTTTATTTTCGCCACCACAAGCCGCCTTTATGGCTCTCTCACGAATCGCTTTTTCTTTATATACATGCTCAGGATGGGCATCGGGCCATAGGTTATTTATATTTCCTTTATTCCATTCTGTATAATCTGCTTTAAGTTCATTCAATTTCTCAGGCATCGCTGCAGCTAAATTAAATTGCTCTAAAGAATCTGTTTTCATATTAAATAAGAACAACTCCTGACGAACCTCTTCTTTAACCAATTTGTAATCGCCTTTACGCACTGCATATCCTAAACCATCAGAATAACGCCAAAATATTTTATCGTGTGGTTCATTGTTTACTTTTCCTTTCACGTAGGGCAATAAATTGGTGCCATCTAAATCAGCACTCTTGCTATAATTAATTTGAGTAGCTCCTAAAATAGTTGTAAATATATCGTAAGCTACAATTGGCTTATGATATTGCTTTCCTCCTTTTAAACCAGCAGGCCAAGTCATTAAAAACGGAACCCTAATTCCTCCTTCAAATAAATTCCCTTTTCGCCCTCTATAGGGTTCTTGACGTGTACCAGAACCGTGGCCACCATTATCACTATAAAAAAAGAATAAAGTATTTTCATACTCCCCAGCTGCTTTAAGTTTGGCAATTACCTTACCAATACCCTCATCCATACCAACAACTAAACCGCCATATGCTGCACGTTTTCCATTTTCAATATGTTCGGTTTTATTCAAATATTCTTTTGTAGCCTGGATAGGTGCATGAGGTGCATTGTATGCTAAGTACATAAAAAATGGCTTATCACTTTTTGTATAGTCATCAATATAATTAATAGCTTCATTTGTAAAGTCATCAGTTAGGTAACCCTGCTCTTCCAATGGAACTGGCTCTCCATTACGTCGAATCAGGTGCCATGATTGTGACTTTTTATCCCAACTTTGTCCCCAATAATTTCGAGCACCTCCGGTAAAACCATACCAATCGTCGAAACCTCTTTGGGTAGGCCAAAATTGGATACTATCGCCCAAATGCCATTTCCCTATGGCGCAGGTATTATAACCATCCTCTTTTAATACATTAGAAATAAAAGTTTCATTGGTTGGTAAACCTTGAGGTCCATCAAGGTCTTTACTAAGGTTGTTACCGCAACCAAAACGCGCCTGGTACTTACCCGTAAGTAATCCTGATCTACTGGGTCCGCAATAAGAATGCGAGGCATAACCTGATGTGAAAATTACACCATCATTGGCTAAGGCATCTAAGTTTGGTGTTGGTATATCGGTACAACCATTGAAGCCAACATCTCCCCATCCTAAATCATCAGCCAAAATAATAACCACATTGGGTTTCTTAGCAATTGTTTCTTTGTTAGGTGTTATATGGTTTGTACAACTGAAGGCTGCCATAGCAAAAAGAGCGACAGCTAAGTAACTACGCCAAAGGTTTAAATTCAATAATTTATTCATAAAATATCAGTTTTAAATATTGATCAATGCTTGCGAATTTATCCTTATAAATAAGAATCCTATTTTTTGAAACACATCAATAACTAGACTTTCCTATTTTTCATAAAATTCCCCCTGATTAATGATTTAAATTCACCTATTTTACTTATGTAAAACTCATCTTATCATTACTCTTTAATATATTTTTACTACAAAACGGTGTAATTGCAAGTTACTTTTACAAGCGATTTATTTACTAAACAATAATTTTCACTAATGAACAAGAAGCTACTGTCTATCACTATCCCAAACCGCGGTATTTTACTTTTATTGATATATATTATTACTTACTCGAATATATCTGCTCAAAAAAAAGAAGAAAGCCCCAATTGGCACATTCCTGATTTATCAGAAACTGAAACCAACCTTATTTCAAAGGATACCTATGTAGAAATTGAAGACGTAATTCCCATTAGAAATACAAAATATAAGATACGCGTGCCTAAAAACTGGAATGGTACATTGATTAGCGATTTGGATTATTACGATGCTGCCAACTCTAAAAAATATTTATACCTACTTGAAAAAGGCTATGCCATGTCGGGTACCAAAAGACGTCCGGGCAGGTTAAGTAATTATGATCCGGCTCACGAAATACACGATATCATTTCTGTATTAGATATTTTTGAAGCAACTTTTGGTAAACCAGGAAGAACTATTCAATATGGTTGCTCTGGTGGTGGCACCATTACTTTGGCTATTGCTGAAATTCATCCGGATAGGTTTGATGGTGGTATTGCCGGTTGTGGTGCTACAAGTCCTTGGATGGCAAATACGCACTTAGACGGTTTATTTGTATTGAAAGCCTTAATTGCGCCCGAATTACCAATCATTGATTTACCACTATATAACCCAGAAATTGGAGAAGTAGAAAAGAAATGGAAAGAGGCCATTAGTGAGGCGCAAAAAACTCCGGAAGGAAGAGCTCGAATTGCCTTGGCTATAACTATTGGACAGTGGCCTGCTTGGGGTGGACCTGGGGAAGCACCGCATTATGCACCCAATGAAGATGACTATTTGGCCTTACAGGAAAGTATGTTTAATAGCTTATTTATGCTCCTACCCTCACAAGGAACATTTGGCACTACCATGCTAGAATTATCGGGCGGAGGACAATTAAAATCAAATGACGGCATTGATTATAAAGAACTTTATAATAATGGATATGAAAAATATAAAAGTGCGGTGAATAAATTGTACAAAGAAGCTGGTATAAATTTAAAAGATGACCTTAAGAAAGTGAATGCTTTCCCTCGAATTGAAGCAGATGCCGTTGCTAAGAAATATTGGAGTGCCCCCGGAAGAACTCACATAGGTGAACCTAAAATACCCTTACTACGCATTCACACTAAAGGCGATGGTTTAGTATATCCATCAATGGCACAAGGGTATGAAGACTTGATTAAAGCTAATGGTTACCAAGATTTTTATAGAAGCGCATTTGTTGAAAGATGGGGCCACTGTTCCTTTAGCATATCAGAGTTTTTATCAGCTCTGGAAACCATGGAGCAAAGACTTGACAAGGGCGAATGGCCTGATACTTCGCCAAAAAGCATGAATGAGCGTGCTAATAAATTGCTTACTAATTCAGAAAGTAAATTCTTTGAAATGGAAAGGGTTGAAAAATATAACCGTGTATGGATTCCTACGAAGAAGGAATATTTAGGAGAATAAAAGGAATTCACTGGGAGTTAAGGCTATTTTCTCAACTCCCAGTGAAATTTTCTATGCCCAAAAAATGGTGACCATAATACCCTTTTAATACCTGAAAACGATATTTTGTGGCAAATGCCTTATGGGCTGTTAATTGAAATTCAACGGAGTTGGATTAATAACTTCAAGTACGCAAATATTAAAACAAAATTAGCTTATTGTTGGCATAGTCCCATTTTAGGGACTACAATAAGGGTTGAACATCTGCAAAAACGTGGTTATATCTCTTTGGCTTCAATGTACAATGAGATCACATCTTCTTTACCTACCAAAACAAATACATTGTTCCCCATGATGTAAAGAACCGCCGTATACGAGACCCGTACGTACGGTGGTGTGAGAGGGTCTCCGCTAGGCTATACGCCTAGCGGCGCTCTACTCGATTGGCAGTTGGCATTTTTATTTACCATATTGATTTAGGAACTTTACTAAAATCCATTTCTGATATTTTAGGATTTCTAGTATTATAATAAACTGGATATTTACCTCCTGGAATTTTTATTTTTTTTAAGTCAGCAGAACCATAACTTGATTCATCTATATACTTATTACCGTTAACATAATACTCATATTCAATTACAGAGCTTGCTTTCGCATATATTTTATGACGAACAGTTATTCCTACTGTTTTGGCCTTATTAGATTTAAATTCTGTCCAAGATAAATATCCTCTGATTCCTACTAATGCACATATACAGCTAATTACAATCAACGAATAGATTGGTTTTTTCTTTATTCCATTCTTTTTATTTATAATAATCTGAAATAGTTGAAAAAAAACTACTAACAAACCTAAAAGTCCAAATATAAGAAGTCCAAACCTTTGAAAGTCATAATTAATACTGGCTATGAAAAAGTGTTTCATTTGTAATATCTTTTTTATTTTTTAGGACGTCATATGCTTACTGCCAACGGCTCGTGTATGAGTAGTGCGGGATTTAACCCATAACAGCCTCAAATAACTAAGTAGCCAAAACTACGATTTTACAGGTAACTTTCAAATTTGTATTAGCCTGTCAAATCGTAGATTTGGCGGAGCTCAAAAACCGTACAAACCCTCGTGAATAGTGCGTTACCCGCATTACTTATTACAAAATGTTAGCGGTTGTTATTTATTTGTTCACCTTTTAGAAATTCAATTTTATCGATAATATCACCTTTGTCATTGAAGATTTTGAAAATCCCCTCTCTTCTACCATTCATGTATTTACCAATTGCATATAATTGTCCATTTTCATGAAAAGATTGAAATTCACCGTCAACTATGCCATTAGCATTTAGCTCAATATTTTCAATTGTACCGTTAGGATAATAGTAAATCCATTTACCTTCTTTCATTCCGTCTTTATATAATCCTTCGTCTTTTAACTTTCCCGATTCATAGTATGAATACCAATATTCAGATTTAAGTCCATTTCGGTAAAATCCCTTAAGTTTATAATTGCCGTTCGAATATTTTTTTTCAAATTCTCCGTTCCTTGAAGAAAATGTATTTGATACAATGAAATTAATTGTCTCTTTAGTACCTGATAAAAAGTGAATGATTTTAAAAAGTATACTCATTTCTCAAATTTGTTTTTAATAACATTATGATTGTCGGGATTGTCGGGCAAAAATTTTACAAATAGTGTATCGCCAATATCCTTTAATTCATTTGGGTAACTATGCTGAAATTTCTTACCTCGATATTTATATTCATAATAAACATAATACTCCGCTGGTGAACTTTTACCTCTTCTTTCCCACTTTTTATCTGCAATTATTGCTAATGCTTCTATTCCATTCTGTTCTAATAATTCATCTTGGTATTTGAAAAAACCAATATACCCCCAAACATGAATTCCAACTAAAAAAATCAACATAGTTAGTGTAATAAAAGCTGGTTTGTTTAATGATTTATAATTCGTTGAATTTGCAGAAGTAATTTCGCTAAATGAAAAATCTCGATTGATAAACAGTCCAGCAAATTTTGCTGAAAAATTGAACAGTGATATCATGCCTATTAAAAATCCCAACAATCCAATGAATCTATAGTTGTCTTGTGCAAAAGCAAATTTTAAACAGAGATAATTTCCAACGACTAATAATGTGAAATACATTATGACTTTTTTCATTTGTTTTATACTATTGTTTTGTGCAAAGTGTTTTTATAATAACCGCTAACTAATTATATACCCCACTAGTATGGGATATATTTAATAAAAACCAAATATATAAACATTTCGTAAACGTGTACCGCTATAAGTGCTTTAAAAATAAGAGTGATGTGGGCTTGTTTCTCATTTGGGTCAGGTGCTTTTGGTTCTTATTTTGATGCAAGCTCCCTGCAACCGTGCAACGGATTTGCATCGCTGATGCAAGCTTCCTGCAACCGTGCAACAGATTTGCATCGCTGATGCAAGCTTCCTGCAACCGTGCAACGGATTTGCATCGCTGATGCAAGCTTCCTGCACCGTGCAACAAATTTGCATCGCTGATGCAAGCTTCCTGCAACTTTGCAGCGGATTTGCGTCACTGACGCAAGCTTCCTGCAACTTTGCAGCGGATTTGCGTCACTGGCGCAAGCTACCTGCAACTTTGCAGCGGATTTGCGTCACTGACGCAAGCTTCCTGCAACTTTACGGCGGATTTGCGTCACTGACGCAAGCTTCCTGCAACTTTGCGGCGGGTTTGCGTCACTGACGCAAGCTTCCTGCAGAGTTGCAGGAGTCTGTTCAGGGTCTATTCAATAAACTGTGTCACCAGCATTTTTTCTTTAGCTAAAGCCCTTCACAAAATCGAGGTATGGCGGCATAAATCGTCTCTTTATCAGAAAATATTTACTAAGCCCAAATCTGCAATAGGCTTATAAAACTATTTATTAAGCATTTTGCAAAACCCACTATAAACACATTTTCTTTTCATTAAATTGTATTCGTTAAAACTATAGATGAAGAACAATGACTGAGAAAGAGAAAATGATAGCCGGCAAGCCTTACTTTGCTTTTGATAAAGCACTATTTAAAGAACGCCAGTTGGCAAAAGAGAAAGTATATGATTTTAACTTCTCAAAACCTTCGGAGCTTGATAAGCGAAATACTATTATACAGTCCTTACTAGGTAAAACAAGCAATAGCTTTTACATAGAACCTCCATTTAGATGTGATTATGGATATAATATTGAGATAGGCGATAACTTTTACTCCAATTACAATCTTATCATCTTAGATTGCGCAAAAGTTACAATAGGTAACAATGTACTTGTTGGCCCCAATGTGAGTTTATTTGCCGCAGGCCATCCCATTCACCACGAAGTTAGAAACACAGAGTTAGAATATGCTTTTCCTATCACCATAGGTAACAATGTATGGATTGGAGGAAACGTTGTAGTTAATGCTGATATTACAATTGGTGATAATACTGTTATTGCATCAGGTAGCATTGTTACTAAAGATATTCCTAGCAACGTAATTGCTGCCGGAAATCCTTGCAAAGTATTACGAGAAATTACAGATGAGGATAAACAATACTATTTCAAAAAACTTCGCATTTAATTGCAGTGTATCTCCATTTATATGAAGTTGTTTAAGGTTGTAGGGGAATTGCGAGAGTGACAATTTGATTATCAGTGGCAAAGCTCAATTTTTTATTGCATAGCCGTAGCTACGGAATAAAAATTAGCTGAAGCCAATGAAACGAGAGTTCTATGAGACAAAATAAAATACATATTTTAACCTCATAAAATCAAGGTGTTACTCGCAGATTTTCGATACAACTTTAAACAACTTCTATTCTATATCGCTCTCATTTATTAAAAAAATGTAAAAAAAATCAACTTTACCGCAAACGTTTGAAACCTGACAAAGCCTATCAAATCGCTTATAATACAAGTGTTTTAGCATTTTTACACATACTTTTTATGTCTATATTTGACTCAGATCAACCATAGGAAATCAGTTAAATCAAAACAAATAAACTAATATATCTACTATGCTAAAGTATACTTTTATAGCACTAATCGCCCTTTTTACAATCTCCTGTTCACAGACAAAGGAAAACAAAGAAATACCTGAAGCTCCATTTATTTGGGAAAATGCAAATGTTTATTTCATGCTAACAGATCGCTTTAATAATGGCGACTCAAGTAATGATGTTAATTTTGAAAGAACCAAAGAAACTGGTGTATTAAGAGGCTTTATGGGTGGTGACTTTAAAGGGATCACACAAAAAATAGAAGAACATTATTTTAACGATTTAGGCGTTAATGCACTTTGGTTTTCTCCTATTGCCGAGCAAATACATGGCTCTGTTGATGAAGGAACTGGCAGTACCTATGGTTTTCATGGTTACTGGGCTAAAGATTGGACCCGAATAGATCCTAATTGGGGTACTGAAGAAGATTTTGCTGCATTAGTTGAAGCAGCTCACAAAAAAGGCATTAGAGTAGTTATGGATGTGGTTATTAATCACACAGGTCCTATTACTGATAAAGACCCTTCGTATGGTACTGACTGGGTTCGTACTGGCCCTGCTTGTACTTATGAAGATTACAACACAACAGTGAACTGTACTTTAGTTGAAAACCTACCGGATGTTTTAACAGGAAGTAATGCGGATGTTGATTTACCAGAAACGCTACTTGAAAAATGGGAAAAAGAAGGTAGATTACAAGAGGAAATGGATGAACTCAATGCTTTTTTTGCGCATACAGGTCACCCACGCGCGCCACGTTTCTACATTATGAAATGGCTTACTGATTTTGTTAGAAAGTATGGAATTGACGGTTACCGTATTGATACTGCTAAACATACCGAAGAAGGAATTTGGGCAGAACTAAGAGCTCTTGCTGATGAGGCATTTGCTGAATGGAAAGCCGCCAACCCAGATAAAGTACTAGATGATAATGCATTTTACACGGTTGGGGAAGTTTATAATTACGGAATATCATCGGGTCGTGAGTTCGACAATGGTGGAGTTATGGTTGATTATTATGCCAACGGAATGGATGCATTAATCAACTTTGAGTTAAAAAGTGATGGAGATAAAGATTATGAATTCATTTTTGATAAATATTCAACTCTTCTACAAAATGAATTGAAAGGAAAATCTATCCTGAATTACCTTACTTCGCATGATGATGGATCACCATACGACGAAAGCCGCGAGAAATCTTTCCGCACTGCTAACCTACTATTTTTAACTCCTGGAGCCAGTCAAATTTACTATGGTGACGAAAGCAATAGAAACCTTATTGTAGAAGATGCTGTTGGTGATGCCACGCTTCGTACTTTTATGAATTGGGAAGATATTGAAAACAACACAGAGGTTAATGGCATTAAAACCCAAGACTTAATGTTACATTATCAAAAGTTAGGTCAGTTTAAATCCATGAATCCTGCAGTAGGGGCTGGTATTCACAATAAAATATCAGAAGCTCCATATGTATTTAGTCGCGACTATGTAAAAGGAAATTATAGCAACAAAGTAATTGTTGCCTTAGATGCAGAAAAAGGACCTAAAACAATTAGCGTTGACGATGTATTCAGCGAGAATACTATTTTATTTGATTACTATTCTAATCAAGAAGTAAAAGTAACAGATGGACAAGTAGAAATTGACTCTCCATACACAATGGTTTTATTATCCTTATAGGAATAAAATATATCACATCAACAAAAACAGAACGGGGGTGCTTGTAAAAAAGTATTCTCGTTTTCTTTTTTTATAGATAGCTTCACTCAAAAACAATAAGATGTTATAATTGTATCATTATAAAAGTATTTACATGAGCACTGATTATTATAGCAACAAAGAGCAGGTAGAGAAATACATCGATATGACCAAAGGTATGAGTGGAATAGAGATAATTGATTCTCTAAGGCCATACCTCTCGGATGATGCAAAGTTATTAGAACTTGGAACGGGTCCGGGAAACGATTGGAACATTCTGAGTAAATATTACACGGTTACAGGCTCTGATTTTTCAGAAGAGTTTATGAAGCACCTTTCGCTTCAATTCCCCAAAAGTAATTTTCTTCAACTTGATGCAGCAACAATAGAAGTAGATACTCACTTTGATGCCATTTACTCAAACAAAGTATTGCACCACCTTAAGGATGATGAATTGGCTTCATCAATAAAAAGACAAGCTGAAATACTTAATGATAATGGTGTGATTTGCCATAGCTTTTGGAAAGGTAAAGGAACTGAAAACTATAACGGCATGTTTGTAAACCTACATACTGAGGAGGCTTTATCTGAGTTACTCAAAGAACAATTTGAGATTTTAAGTACTGAAGAATATAAAGAATTTGAGGATAATGATTCTATTTTTATTATCGCTCGGAAACTTTAAAATAGTATACATAGCCTATAGCCAGAAGTAATATTAACTAGTTCTGGCCATAGACTTTGTTTGTTTAATATCATTCTGAAATATAAAACATCTGATTATTGCGCTCCACCATAATACCCTGATATGGAAACTCATGAATTATACACGCATCAACTTGCTTGTGTAAAATTCTAAAGTCAGCACTTAATACTACAGTTTCAGAAATACCATCCTCATTTACCATATTATAAACCTGAAACGGAAAACCATCCTTAACACTTACTCTGTTTGTAGGCTCAAGGTTTAGCATTGTTACCTTACCTTTTTCAACTATCAAGTAAAAATTATAGGCCTTATATACTTTATGATTCGGGAACCTAAAGCACTCCTTTGAATAAGCTCTTAAATGGCTATATGCTTTCTCTGAAAGAAGCATATTATCATAAGGTGGTAGGCCAATTAATTCCCATTGCTCACCTTTTTGTCCAAATCCTATAAACTCATCAAAATCTTCACACACTGTTATTTTATCATACGCAGCCTTAATAATTACCTTATCTGTAAAAACATCTTTTAAACCATTCTTACCATTACTAGTATATTGATAATAAATATTGTTTTGGTATTCAATAAAATCACGATCACTTTGTTGTAATTCTGCTAAAAATGGCACAAGATTAAAATCCTTGGGAACCGGAAATTTTCGCAAATCATACCATAGCAAATACATATTATCATTGCTATAGTCAACAAATGCATTGTCCTGCATTGAACTTAAATCAACTGTGGAAACAAAGGTTTGATCTGTAGTAAATACATAGCCTATTCCTTCCTTAGGAACACTAAATAAAATGTATTTCCCTTGCTCTCCTATAATACTAATTGATGCCGAGTCTTTATGGTTCCATTCGTCTAGCAGTAAAAGCTCTCGTTTGCTTAAGGATGAACTTTTTAAGCAGTTTTTAGGATGAAAATATTCAAAGTTATATTGAGAATCTATCCAGAATAAGGAATCTTTCTTTACATAAAGACCTGCAGGAGGCATATATGCCTCAAACGCTTCTATAGGCTCTACTAACAATTCTTCGTTTTGTTCTCTTAATATATGCATACTTGCTTCAAATTCAGATTTATAATGAGAAACAAGAATGGCGTTTTGTAGCATTTCAACATTATCAATCTGCAATGAGTCAAGTGAGCTTACCTTACCCGTTTTTAATGATATATAAAGGACTGAATCTTCAGTTGCTTTAAATAAGCCAAAATCGTTTTTATAAAGCTCAATATCTTCATTAGTGCTATTATAAACTTTATTGAGATAGTTATCGTAATATTCAATTCCTTCTTTGGTTTGTATTTCAATAAGGCGATTACTATTATTCGACTTTCTAACAGAAAGTATTTCTTTATCCGTTAACTTATTTGGGAAACTAGGGTTAAGTATCTCACCTCTTGAATAAAATACTAATTGGTCGAGTGGTAAATCCCAATCCATGCACCTTAAGTGGAGCGGTATTTTAAGGTCGAATAAAGAGTTGTATTTTTCATCCAAAATGCGAAATCCTTTTTCGTGATAGTTTGTAAGAATAAGCACTTTTCTTATCAGCTCTCTCGGAAACTCATCACTGTAGATTTCTTTTAACTCATAATCATCATAGGTTTCATTAAATGGATAAAGGTAGTACCTATCCCTCCTATTATAATATGTTTTGTATTTATTGGCTACTAGTGCCGAAGCATTTGTATCCAATTTTATCAATTCCCATTTATCGTCGGCGTATTTTGCTAGAAGCTCTCCTTTGGTATTAAATAGATGAATTTGATTAGGAACAAAACCAGCTATAACTGTTTCGGAAATATATGAAAGGTCTTCATAAATAAACGGGATAATAGTTTTATTTTTTTTGTTTACGGCTCCCCACTTAAGACCTTTATCTAAGTCTTTTTGAATAATAAAAGCGTCACCTTTACTAGGCTGCACATTGCTATAAGCTTCTTTTAGTACTACTTTGCCCGCTTTGTTTTTAAAGCCATACAATCCGTTTTTATAAAAGGGATAATTATTGTTGTTTTGCGCCACACTTGATATTGTTAGTATGGCAAAAAAAGTAAGTGCAAATATATATTTCATTTTCTGGTCTTAATTTTAATCAACTTATGATTGTTCTATTTCGGTCGGTAATTTTTAATTATTAAGATCAAAAAGCACTTCGCCATTAAAGGTAAAATAGTAAGGGTTACCCTCTCGTTTGACTATTATTAGCTTATCCGACTCGAGGACAATTGGCTTAGTTTTAAAAAATATTTGTTTACCACTTTTTTTTATAAATACACTATATAGTTTTTCTTTATCATATGTTTTATGGTGTCTTAAAATAAACAAGTCTTTAGTATCAAACGCTATCGCTTGACAATCTATTGGATAGATATTTGCATCATTATCAATCAGCATCGTTTTACCTTCATCCTCATATAAATAACAAACTGGGTCTTTACTTACGTTGCGAATAGATTTGTTACTACTTAATAGTTCTGCACCTATGTATAGCCGCGGATCTTCAGACTTATTTCTTATCCAAATAAATGGTTTATCTGTACTTGTATGCATCACAGAAATATTATCTGCTTCAAATAAAAGCTCCATAGTTTTCATATGAACAAGATGCTTCTTCTTACCACTTTCAACCAATAATACGGGTAATGTATTGTAAGGGTATACAGTGTATTTGGTCCATTTACCATAGGATGGTAGTTTTTGTTTGTTACCATCTGAATCAAGCAAGTATGATGATGAATCTAACGCTGCTATAAAATAATCTTTACCCGGGAAGTTCTCATTCTGTTTACGCGTAATACTTTTATAGTTATCTGATATTACTTTAAGATCTGAGTTTAATAGATAGTAGCTTTTATCAACATTAAGAGCAATCATTGTTTCAAATTCTTTCTCCGACTTATATTTTACATTGCACTTTTGTTTATTTCCATTCTCATCAAGAATATATCTGCCCAACTGATTCCCTAGGTCCTTATCTAAAAATATAGGGTTTCCTTTAACCATATCAACTACTTTCTTATTCTCGAAATAAATGGTATCTGTTGATCCCCATTTTACACATCCACTAACACCTACGTTATTATTAAAATACATTGTATCCTTATTGTCAAAAAACACTTCATGGTATTTACATTGGACTATTTTATTATCTGAAGGTCTGAAAATTCCATAAATCAGATTCGAATTACTCTTGCTCTTAATTGTAAATGTAGGTTCGCCATCAAAGTTCATAATCGGACTAATTATACCATTTACTTTTGTTAGCAGCACTTCGCCAGACGGCGCTATTAACTCTGAGTATTGGGTCTTATATTCTCCATAGCTTTGCACCTGAAACTGTTCATGTAAATAACATGTTTGATAATTTTCATGTGTAAAAGGCAAAGAATCTAAGAAAACTCCTTTTTTGTTATAGAGATGCCTTGTTTCATTATTAATTCCCTCTATATACATTTTATTTTTGCTCGGCGCTTTATAGGCTGTATAAATAAATTCGCTGCATTCGTTATTAGTGATATTAAGTATAGCCCAACGATCACTTTTCTTCACAAGCACTATTTCTTCATTACAAAAAGGCATCACATTTATTTGATAAACCTTAGTATCAATAGCACAAAAATAATCTTGATGGTTAATGTTGAAGATATAATCTTGCTGGTTGGTTCCTAATCTGTAAATAGATGGATAATTTCTATTTATTTCCGTTTTAGAAGTGAAATAACGTTTTGAAGCAATGTGATAATAAGAATAATCACCATTGCGATAATTTCGTACAAACCCATCCTTTATATCAAAAGGAGAGATACTATCCTGTAAGCCAAGCAATAATTCACTGTTTTTATTGTAAAATGCGTAATTATCCCCCTTACGAGCAGCTAACAGCTCGCCACATTCTGAAATTTCATTATAATAAAACGGAATAATAACTTTTCCTTTATTATCTATTGCTCCAGTTAAAAAATCTCTTTTGTTTCCTCCTTGTACAATAGCTATATTGTTTATAAAATGGTATGCGCATTTAAACTTCTCTTTAATCTCAGTTTTCCCTTTCTCATTTATATATAAATATCCATTTGACGTTTTATAGGGCAATGGGTACTCTTGTGCAGAAATATTTATTGTAAAAAATATATTTAGCACCAAAGCAACAAGGGTAATTAAATTCAATTGTAAACTATTTCTATTCATTTGAAATGGTATCTCTATAAGTATAAGACTATTAAAAAAAGCAATCTAGATAAAGTGTTGTGATGTGGTTTAATACCTTTAACAACTTACTTACCAAATAGCCAACTCTCTGCCATGCTTGTCCAATAAAACCCTTACATCCTTTTGTAGTAATTCATCCCATCTGGCAGCCTCAAAACAACCATAATATGAAGAGTAAATAGATTTGTATTTAAAATCGCTTAAGCGCCCGCTCATTGAAAATAAGGCGTAGTATTTAGTGTACTCCTCTTTTTTAGTTCCAATGAAATATTCATTTCCAATATCTTTAATATGATACATTTTTTCTTGAAGTACTTTGCCTTGATATACAATCCCCATAAAGTTTCCGTAGGTGATAATATAGTAATTAGAACTCTTTTTCATTTTAATTTCATGCGCCGGATTGTAATCAATAGGGATACTAAAAAAACAAGAATCTGTATTATAGATATTTAATGTACTCTGTTTTGTATTTGATTTTGGTTTTTCGATAAGCGCATAGTTAAACTCACTAGATTCAATGCTATAATTGTAATATAATATCGATGCTCCTCTATTATCCTTAGCATAATCTATATCAAAAACCCATGCTTCTTTACTTAAATCAAACACGCCATATTTGTTTTTTTCTTCACCCTCAATTCTAACTTTAAAAGGCACGTATATTTTACTTGATACTCTTGGAAATTTAAGCTTATCCCAATTATAATTGTCTACCTCTAGTATGAGTTTACCATCAACATCGAGTATGTAACTTTTCTCTGTTCCTGATAAAAACACATGCTTGCCTCTGAAATAAATCTTATTATACTCGTAATCTTTTAAGGAAATAATCTTACCCGTTTTATTGACAATACTATATTTCTTAGGATTGTCTTTTTCAGGTACAATAAAACATTCTGAATAAGTTTCAGACATGCTTTTTTGCCAATCTAAATTTTGATTAGATGGGAGGTTTAACCTCGTATTGTTAACCAAATTATATAAATATGCGATTGTAGAATCATTGGCTTCATATTTTAAAAGGTAATCGCCAACCATTATAAGATGGTCTATTTTATTGTAATGTTCGTTAAACTTATCTTTTTTAATGATGTATGGTTTTGATAGTCGATCAGAAGTAATCTCGGGTTCATTTTGTTCTGCATTATAAAATAGCCTGGTTTGATAGTTGGGTGCTAAATCGATTAACTGCGAATTTCTCCCATTCTCCTCAAACACCATAAACTCTTGGTAATTATTTGTAGCAACGCTGTTACATTTTACAGATTGTATTTCTGCTTGGAGCAAGTAATTATATCTTTTACCTTTTCCATTTTTATATGTAGCAATACCACATTTATTATAACTATCAGGTGCAGTATATGTAATGCTATCGTTAACAGTTGGCACTAAAACTTCACCATCTGTGCTTTTTATTCCATACTTACCATTTTTGTAATCGGTTAGGTATAAATAAGAATATACTGGATCATACCAACCATTCGAACTTTTAGAAAGTATTATAGCTCTGTTATTACTAACTATTTTTTCTGTGGTCTGCATTAAATACTTACCCTCTATCAACCCCTCTTTATTAATTAACAAAGCAGGCTCATGAGCAAGATCTTTTTTGTGAGGAACAATTATTTTTTTTCTATCTCGAAGTTGAATTACTTCCTTATACTCTTTACCAGTACTAATATCAATATTTGTTGACCAATTAGGAAATGCAATAATTTTTATTCTATCAGCTGTTCTGTATTGAGGAACTGAATCGTTACTGAAAATTACAGTTCCTTTATTATTTAGCATACTGTTTATTGTGTAATCGTTTACTTCATTATTATATGAGGTAATCGCCCATATAACTTCTGACTCATCATCAATTGCGTTTAATTTTAAAATATCACCTCCCTCCTTCTGGAAAATAATATTACCCTTCTTATTTATTAATGCATTTTTGCTTGAATAATAACCCGTTTGTAATTTTACTAAAGCTAAATCATCATAAAAAGGTTCTGCTGACTTAAACTGAGGTTCAATCATCCAAGAACCGTCTTGGTTTTTGTATCCATATTTGCCCGAGGCATCTTTCTCTATAATATATTGAGCGCTTGATGATATAGCACACAAAAGAAATAAGCCTACTAAGAGTAGATCTTTATTAAAAGTAAAAGTTTTGTTCATTAATAATCTTATTTATAATTGGATATTATTACCAGTATTAGGCTAGCTCAAGAATACTGATATAAAAGAATAGGTTTAAGTGCACTTTGGTATTTGATTTTCAATAAAACAATATTAGCCTGCTATATGCATCTGTGGAAACACTCTATTTGGAGGACACCATTTTATGAAAACAGTGTACACTAAGCATACAACACCGCAAATATAGCAATACAATTTATGTTAGAAAACGGGCATGTGTATATCGATATAAATAAATCTTGATCTGGCTAAATATCTAGTCTCTTTACTTAATTAACATGTAAGCTATCGGATAATTACATTTTAGTAAAACGCAACGAAAAGTTCTCGTCCCAATCAATAAATCCAGTCACTCCTTTCTCTTCATCAGAAAGAGAGAAACCTTTTAATTTAGGAGTTTTACCTTTAAAAATAAGGGCTTCCATATTACTCTTACTGAGCTTCTTTTTTAAGAATTCAAATGGAATAACTACACGGCAACCATTGGTATAGTTTGAGCAACCCCAAGCCGATCTGCCCTCCAATATTTTACCCGTTTTACATTTAGGGCATATCAACTCTTTAGCGGCTTCTGCCTGAAGTTCTAACTGAATATCGGCATTAAGAATTACAGTGCCATTTACTTTATTATCACCTTGCGTGAATCCTTTAATAAGAGGTGTTTTCTTTTTAAGAATTAAGGCCTCAACTTGTTTGTCGGTAAACTTTTTGCCTAAAAATTCGAAAGGTATAATGGTTTTACAGCCATTGGCATATTCCGAACATCCCCACGCAGATTTACCTTTTAGCATATTGCCTTTTCCACATCTTGGACAGGTAAGTACTACTTCTTTAACTACCTTTGGTTTGGCCTTTTTCTCCGGTGGTTTATTATCATTCTCTTCTATGATAATTTTACCACGAGAATAATCACTTTTTACTTGGAAAGCTAAATCTGAAACCATTTGTTTTAACTCAGCCATAAAATCGACTATCTGATATTCTCCCTTCTCAATCTGACGAAGTTTTTGCTCCCAAATACCTGTTAGTTCAGCCGACTTTAACAAATCATTATCAATAGTGTCAATTAGCTTGATACCCATCTGCGTAGGCAGCACATTTTTACGTTGTTTGTATAGGTACTTTCTTCTGAATAGGGTTTCAATAATATTGGCACGTGTTGACGGTCGGCCAATGCCATTTTCCTTCATGGCTTCGCGTAGTTCCTCATCATCCACTTGCTTACCGGCAGTTTCCATGGCTCGCAGCAAAGTTGCTTCAGTATATTGCTTTGGCGGTTGCGTTTCCTTTTGCTGAAAATCAGGCTCATGAGGTCCGCTCTCCCCTTTTATAAACTCAGGTAATATGCTTTCTTCGCTGGTCTTTTTGGTTTGTAAGCCTTTATACACAACACGCCAGTTTTCTTTAATTACTTGCTTACCTGATGTTTTAAATTTAACACCCTCAACCTCGCCCAGAATTGTTGTGGTAGATATTTCACAATCGGGATAAAAATTAGCAATAAATCTACGAGTAACGGTATCGTAAATAATTTTCTCATCGCGCGATAAATTCCCTGGTGCAACACCTGTGGGAATAATTGCATGGTGATCAGTCACCTTTTTATCATCAAATACCTTTTTAGATTTGCGTGGCTTACTACTTAACAATGGCTCAACCAACTCTTTATAATCGACCAATCCTTTTAATATGCCAGGTATTTTTGGGTAAATATCGTTACTCAAGTAAGTGGTATCAACCCTTGGATAGGTGGTTAATTTTTTCTCATATAGCGATTGAATCCCCTTTAAGGTTTCATCGGCCGAAAGGCCAAACTTTTTGTTACACTCTACTTGTAAGGAGGTTAAATCAAATAAACGCGGTGGAGCTTCTTTGCCTGGCTTACGCGTAAAATCAGTTACAACAAAAGGTTTATCTTTCACCTTTTCAAGCGCTGTATTTCCTTCTTCTTTACTCTCAAACTTACCTTGAGTTGATGAAAAAGTAACTTCTTTATATATGGTTTTTAGCTCCCAATAAGGTTTGGGCACAAAATTCTCAATTTCTAAAAACCGATTTACAATTAAAGCCAAGGTTGGCGTTTGCACTCTGCCCACCGATAAAACTGTACCTGGCTGACTGTATTTAATGGTAAACAAACGGGTTGCATTGATACCTAAAAGCCAATCGCCAATAGCACGCGAGCTACCCGCCGCATATAAATTATCGAATTTGGCGTTATCATATAGCTTATTAAAACCCTCGCGTATAGCCTCCTCTGTTAATGATGAAATCCAAAGACGTTTTAATGGCACTTTGCACCCTGCCTTCTGTAGCACCCAGCGTTGAATAACTTCTCCCTCTTGGCCGGCATCACCGCAGTTTATCACTTCTGTAGCTTGCCCAACCAATCGCTCTATAGTTTTAAACTGTTTTTCAACTCCCTGATTCTGTATGAGCTTAATTCCGAAGCTAGAAGGAATGATAGGAATAGTGACTAAATTCCACCGTTTCCATTCGGGCATGTAATCATGAGGCTCTTTAAGGGTGCATAAGTGTCCGAAAGTCCATGTTACCTGATAGCCATTACCCTCGTAATAACCATCTTTTCTACTAGATGCTCCAACAACTTTGGCAATCTCTCCTGCAACACTTGGTTTCTCGGCAATACAAACACGCATATTCTTAAAGTTCCTTTCATTTTGTGAGTAGCACGAAGATAAGTTTTTTAGCAGTTTGAGCAAATAAGACGCAGGCTTTATTCCCCAACAAATTTAAATTTTAATGATTCATTTTGTAATGGAATTATACAGACCCCATTAATAACATTATGATTCCTTTTTCAGTAATTTCATGGTATTAGTTCGATTTATATCAATTACCTCAGTCTTAAGTTAAAATTGACTATTAATGATACCATGAACAAAAACAACGATTCAGGCATTAATATGATGATAGTCGTAATTAACTACACATACATTTTATAAATTGCACAAAATTAAAACCAACAATATGAGTTCAGAAATACAATTAGCCAACGAGCTTATCGATTTTATATATGAAAGTCCATCGCCTTACCATGTGGTAAGTAATTTAAAGACCACTCTTAATTCTGAAGGATTTACCGAGCTACCATTAACCAGCACTTGGAAACTTGAGGCAGGAAAAAAATACTATACAACAAAAAACGATTCCGCATTATTTGCTTTTACTATTGGACAAAAGAATATTGCAGAAACTGGTATAAAAATGATCTGTGCTCACAGTGATTCTCCGGGTTTTAAAATTAAACCTCAGCCCGAAATGTTAGCTGAAGGAAAATACCTAAAGCTAAATACCGAAGTGTATGGTGGCCCTATTTTAATGACCTGGATGGATCGCCCACTATCAATTGCAGGTAGAGTAAGCTTAAAGAGCGATGATATATTAAACCCCAAAACAAAGTTTGTTAGTATCAACAGACCTTTAATGACAATACCAAACTTAGCCATTCATCTTAACAGACAGGTTAACGATGGAATTGCCTTAAACAAACAGATAGATATGCTTCCTTTATTAGGGATGCTAAACGATAAGCTTGAAAAGGATAATTATTTATTAAACCTTATTGCTGAAGAGCTAAAAGTAGATGCTGCTGAAATAATTGATTTTGACCTAACATTATTTGAGTATGAAAAAGGCTGTGTTATGGGGCTCAATAATGAGTTTATTAGTTCAGGAAAACTTGACGATTTAGCAATGGTTCATGCCGGTACCAAAGCCTTATTAGAAAGCAGCAATACCGAAACAACGCAAATGTTATGTGTATTTGATAACGAAGAAGTTGGCAGTGGAACAAAACAAGGTGCAGGTTCGCCCGTACTTAAAAACATATTAGAACGAATTAACTTTGCTTTAGGAAATAACACAGAGCAATACTTTCAAATGATTTATAATTCATTTATGATTTCGGCAGATATGGCTCATGCGGTACATCCTAACAATGCGGGAAAACATGATCCTATATTACACCCTGTTATTAATGGCGGTCCGGTAATAAAGATACATGCCAACCAAAAATACACCACAGATGGAGATTCAGGTGCAGTGTACGAGATGATTTGTAAGAAAGCTGATGTACCTTATCAAAAGTTTGTAAACCGATCGGATTTAGTTGGTGGTTCAACTCTTGGTAATGTATCAACCGGGCAAATAGATATCAGAACTATTGATATGGGTAACCCAATGCTTGCCATGCACTCGGTACGTGAATTAGGTGGAGTTAGCGATCATACATACACTACAAAATCGTTTGTAACATTTTATAATTTAAAATAGCTTACTAAGCATAGTATTAAAGAAAGCGCCAAGTATTGTAATTTGTACTTGGCGCTTTTTCTTATAATAAACTCGTCAACTAATATTTCAATTCGCAAGCTATACTTGGCCTCTTATTGCCCTTACTCTGGTAAAATGAGTAATATTATCCTTAACGCACTGTATTAAACCCACTTCTGTAATCCTGGAAACAATTTCATTAGGCAATTTTGCATACTTACCTACTCAATAATACCATTTATCAAATAACAAAGTTCTACGGCGTGGCTTAACTACGGGATAAAAATACAGCTAAATCTCACTTCAGCAACATTTTACAGAGACACATCACTAACAAATATAACTCCGTCAGTCACTTATCTACTTATCTAAATAGCTCAAGCCTTTAACCTTTATAAATATCTACATACATTTACTTCAACATAAAAGTTTAGCAATAACAATTAAAACATAGTGAGATGAAGAATGTAGGACGACTGTTATTAATTATAGCTACTATAGGATTGGTATTCAATTCTTGTAATAAAGAAAAATTAGAAGTAGCAGGTGAAATTCCCGGAATGGGAGACTCAGCAGGTACACTCGAGGCTCAAGAATATAGCTTCCACCAAGACCTTACGCTTGGGAAAATAACTGGTGTTGGAGATGTAATGAAATCTATTTCCAATGATGTGGTTATTGAGGGAGTAGCGCAAGGTTCTGGAGATTTAGTTACCATTACGCTAACAATTACAAATAATAATCTATATAAATGGAGAACCGCCTTTTTTAGAGCAGGATCGGTTTTTGATGTAAATCTAGAAGGGTATCAGAATGGTATATTACTAGCACCTGTAGCTGTTTGCTTATCACCTGGTGAAGAAAGAACTGTAACGATACATTTATACTGCTTAAACTATGGTAAAAGTGATTCAGACAATAGTGCCTCATATGAATTATTGGGTGTAACTCAATCGGAGGTTATGTTGGAACTAGTTAATGCGCTTCAAGGCAAAATGATCAATTACGAAGACTATATGCTTTATTTTGGAGTGGGTGCAGCAATGTTTTACGAGACTGTAAAAGAGGAATTACAAGAGATTGTATGGCACGTAACTAATGGAGAGGGAATATCTGAAGAAGACTTAGAATATATCAATAGCCTACCTGGTCTGCCTGATGGTGTGCTTCCTGCTGGCATTTATGATCTTGATTTTGAATTACCATCTGAATGGTGTGGTGATTGTCGTTTAGAAACAGCATGGGGAGGTACATCCCAAGAAAATGGTTCTGCTTGGTGGTTTTATTATGACGCCTCAGTTGGAGGACAGCAAGCAATATATGCAGGCCAATTTGCAGTAGATGGAGCTTATGTAGAATATGTAGATGGTAAAATTAATATTGTACTTGGCAATAACATGGCTTTAATAGATGATAATGAAGCTGTTAAAATTCAAGGATATGATACGCTTCCTACAAGTAGACCTTCAGGAGGACATTTCTCATACAAAGGAACAGATTTATCTGTGATGGTGGGTGATTATATGTATTATGCGATACACCTTGATGTAGCTGTGTGTGAATAAATTGTAATATATAATATACAAAATCTCAAAACCAATGGTTTTGAGATTTTTTTATTTTAGGGAATTGCTAGCTGTAATATCTTCAAAATAAAGTAAAAATCTGTCAAGCTATTTTAGGGAAGGTCAAATTACTCACTTGTAATCGGTCACCTTCCTACTCGGTAGGTACAATGTCGAGTTCGGTAGACACTCCTTCCTGTGTAGTAGAGTCTCGTTCCTGTCTGGTAGACACTTCTTCGTGTTCGGTAGACATTATTTCCTCCTTGGTAGACATTTTTGCAAGCTCGGTAGGCATTTTTTCCTACTTGGTAGACATTTTTTCCTAAGTTTTAAACCATATAAGCGCGTATTAGTAACTACCAACATTGAGCCAATATTACATTAGAGATTAGACCCTTTACAAAAACTATAGATTCTGGGTAAATAGTAGCTGAGAAGAAGGTTATACTTGGTGGGTATGTAATTATTTTTCTGTCCAATCCTTAAAAATACCTCCGCTCTCTTTAATCGGCTTCTTTGTATCGTTAAAAAAATAGTCGTTTAACTTATCAACCAATTGCCTTGCTCTGGTTATGTTAGAGTGTTTTATCCATAGTTTGTATCCATCTACAATACCCACAATTGTATTATCAGTAGGCTTCTGGGCGTTTCTTTTAACTGCAAAAGGTTTCTTCACCTTTGTCGCAGTTTTCTTTTTATTAAAGGTGGCTATATACTTACGCATTCTACCATCTTCAATCTCAAAAGGAGCTTGCGGAGCTTTAATCTTACGCTTACCTGTTCCCCAATTTTCACCGGTTTTGATTCGGTTAATTTGCATTTCAGACACACTAAAAAACCAAGCAATCTTTCTTAATGGAATACCCATTTTAATCTGTTTCTTAATATGCTTTACATCTTCTTTGCTTAGTTTACTGTTACTGGGTTTTCTTTCCCCTACCTCTAAATTAGTAAAATGCAAATTTCGTATATCTCCATCTTTGAATACAATGGCTTGCTTTTTTTTGTTTAGTTTTTCCTTAATTACCCCAAAGGCTAATGCAACAACAGGGGCTACTTCAACATTATGGAGCTTCCCTTCAGTATCTGTTAAACTAACGTAACCACGGCGCACTGAATTATTTCTGGTATCAAAATGAACTTGATTTTCACTTATATATATTCGCCCTTTCGTTCGCCAAGTTCTGGGTTTACCTGTTTCTGTTCTGTAAACGCGTCCCGATTCACTTACATGATATCTCTCAAAACCATCTATCCTAAAACATCTTTCGTCATTAATAATTAACTCACCCTGATTCATATTCAAGCTCTTTTAATCTCAATAATAGATCAAAGATAAGAATAATATGAGAATAGTTACCAACAATCACATACTACATAGATTATCAGAATACTACAAAATAATAAACCTAGAAAATAGAATTACTTATCTATAATTTTATTTCGCTCCCAAAACTCAGGAAGAGAATGATAGATAGCTGAATGTATTGAAGTTCGCACGTTACTTGTAATTAGCTTTTTGTTATACTGACGCGGATACACTCTGTTTGACAAAAAAATATAAATGAGATCATATTCAGGGTCAACCCAAACTAAAGTACCTGTAAAGCCTGAATGCCCATAGGAACTTGCAGAAGTCTCAGGGCACGATGGACTAGCTTTTTCTGGGTCTGTTTCTGGTTTATCAAAACCTAAACCACGACGATTGCCATCTTTATAAGTAGAAGTGAATAATTCGATTGTTTCTGGTTTAAAGTATTGCTCACCCCCATAACTTCCTTGTTGTAAATACATTTGGTATACTTTTGCTAAGGACTCTGCATTAGCAAACAAACCCGCATGTCCTCCAACACCACCTAACATTGCTGCACCAGGATCGTGAACATACCCTTGAACTACTTCTTTACGCCATTGTAAATCATTCTCTGAAGGCATAATCTCTTTCTTCGAATATTTCTCAAGAGGCAAATAAGTAAGTCTCTCTGCTCCTAAATTTTTATAAAAGTTATCTTGAACAAAATCTTGCAAAGGTTTATTATAAGTACGCTCGATAATTTCACGATAGTAATAGTATGCCAAATCGCTATATCTATACTTTGCAGGTAAACGAACTGAAGAGGTATCAATAGCTATTTTAACGCTATCAATCCAAGCACTATTCATATACATTTTATCACACACCTTTACATTTGCCTGAGCTGTTTTAGTACTTCTAAAAACATCGGTTCTAAAGCGTGCCGTTTTATTCATATACAAATGCTTATCAACCCTAATGTTATAATTGGCAGAATATCGATTGCTATATAGTTTTCCGCGTACCTTTTCAAAATCAAGAGCACGCATATAAAATGGAATCCAAGCTTGTAAACCTGCTTGATGAACTAACATATCGCCAATTTGCATACCTGATTTATTAGTTCCTTCCATTCGTGGTAGATGCATGGTTAAACTATCCTCAATATGAAGGATTCCCTCATCATACATTTTCATTAACGAAGGTATGCTCGCCGTTACCTTTGTAATAGATGCAATATCGTATAAGTTGCTATTATTAACGTGTGTTTTTTTATCGTAGGTATGATATCCGAAAGATTTATTGTAAATAATATCTCCTCCTTTTGCTACTAAAACCTGACAACCAGGCGTAGCTCTCTCACGAATTGCTTTATAAACGATTTTATCAATATTTGCTAACGAATCAGTGTTTGCAGCATAATAACTTGGTGCGTAGGATAAGCGACACTTATTTGTTTTAACACCAGTGCCAAATACGAATTTCTTATCAATATCAAAAGGTAAAATTCCATTGGCTCCGATTCCTCCCATTATCATTTGAGCCATACACTCCTGACTTAAGGTATCTGCCTCAAATGACATGCTAAGTGCATTATATTTTACGGAGTTAGTCAGTTTACCTAAAGAAGTACCATCACCAAAATAAGAAATTACCACATCATGATTCGTTAATAGTTGTTTTAACTTCCCATTCACTTTCTTTACTTTGTAAGCTTGTAACCAATCCTCAGTTATTGCTAATATTATAGTATTGCTCGAAGCGATACTTTTCGAGAGCTTTTTAGTTTTATTATCAGATAATTCATCCACACTAAACGACTCTATATTTGCATAATGTTTAAGCATCTTCAAAAAAGGCATTTCTTTTGCGCTGCCTAAATGTATCGCTGCTATTTTTCGTTCTGATAATTTATTAACTGGTATAATTCCATCACTTTCAAGGAGTATACTCCCTTGTCTTTTTATTCTAATATTTATATTTTCAGATAATTGAGTTTGATTGCAACTTGTTGTTTTGCTAAGTTTATCCTTACTATATAAATACTGCTGCAACAAACTATTTTTACAGCTAAATTCAATTTGCGATTCATCAAGCACCTTACTATTTATTAAACGTAGTAAGTCTTCTTGTACTTCCCTTTTATTTTTTGAAACAAAAATGGCACCCTGAGAAAGAACGGTTTCCACTGATGGTGAATTTCTGTCTTCCATTAATCGCTCGTAATTTAACCATGATGTACCCTCAAGAATAGAAAAAGATTGACTATCTGAATACTGTTGATTAAACTCATTTTCGAGGCGATTCATTTTATGGGAACTCAATACCTTTGATGGATATTGGTATACATCCACAGAAAAATAATCGTCAAACTTATTTTCGCTTATAATAGGACTTAATAATCTTCCATAAGGAACATAAAAATAGCTCAGTAATGAAACATCTGTATTAGCAAATAAGAGTGCGTAAGGTGAGTCTATATCATAATAAAAACCATTGTTATCTGAGATAGCCAACCACTGATTAAATAATGACAATAATTCGGAGTTATCGCCTCTTATTAATGCTGATTTTACAAGGTTCTTGTTTATAGAAGTTCCACTTACCGTATCGTTTAGCAGATGATCAACATTTGCCCATACCCTCTCGCTTCTGCATGAATCAACAAAAGAACTATGGTTACAAACTAACGATTGTAGACTTAAATTAAAGGAGTCTTCTTTTGCTATAACAATACAGCTGATCTTATCCTCTAAACTTAATATATCGTAAATTGAATCTACAGTAGCATTATAGAACTCAGGAAGACTATTTGCTTTAGAGTAGGATACACTTAATATTAGTATAATTAAGCAAATATATAGTTTTCTCAATTTGGCTATTCTCATTTTATTTATCTCTCAATGTTCTTCCCCATCATCCTGCTGTTATAATAACACCGAAAGGAAACCAAAATTAATTTTTTAGCTCGAGAACATCAATAGCTTTCGCAGAAAAAAAGCAATTAATATGAACAAAACATTTAACCTACTAGTTTTAATAGCATTGTATTACGTAATTAATTGTATTCTTTATTGAAACTAATATTTATATCTGATTCTATAAGCTTAGCAATTAAGTAAAAAGCTACTAAAATCAATTGTTCCAAATAATTTGGTAAATAAATAAACAAAGATTACTTTAGTTATTCATAATTAATGAAAGATTACTGAAATTAACACGCTATGAGTGAAAATATTAGCAGTTCCCTTAATCAAGATTGGGGTGAAAAAGTTATTCTTGTTGTGGAAGATGTTGACACAAACAAGATTTTTTTTGATGCTGCGTTAAGAAAAACCAGTGCCAAAATTTTATGGGCAAAAGACGGTAAAGAAGCTGTTGATATGTTTCAGAATAACGAAATAGATCTGGTTTTAATGGACCTTCAACTACCCATAATGGACGGTTACACTGCAACCAAAGAGATAAAAAAAATTAATTCTAGTATTCCTATTATTGCACAAACAGCTCACGTAATGTCAGGCGAAAGGGAAAAGTGTTTAGAAGTTGGCTGTGATGATTATCTAGCAAAACCAATAAGGCTACAAATATTGATGGAGACACTCTCAAAATATTTAAACAAGTAAATAAATATAAAGCCATTCTTAACAGAATGGCTTTTTTTGTGCACTACTATTCTATATTTTTGATACACAACCTCTTCGGGATTATTCTATAATTTGCACTTCTGTTCTTCTATTTTTAGCTCTTCCTTCAGGTGTATCATTACTTTCAATTGGCAGGCTCATTCCGGCCCCTTTATACTTTAATCGTGCTTTATTAATTCCCTTTTTAACCAAATAATTATAAACCTGTTCAGCACGATTTTTACTTAAAGTTCTGTTATAATCTTCTCCACCAACATTATCTGTATGTCCTGTAATTTCAAGTTGCAAATCAGGATTTTCAGCAAGAAAGGCGGTTAACTTATCCAGTTCAACATGAGAAGACGCTTTGAGTAAAAAGCTATTGCTTTGATAGAATACATTCTTCAAAATTATCTGTTGACCTACTTCAATCTTATTCAAATAAACATTCAGTTCAAATGGGTTTTCAGCTGATGATAGCTCATTCATATCAAAATGATCAGAATAGAATAAGTAACCAGGTTTAGATACGTTTAATGCGTAACCTGCCCCGGTAGGCAAGCAAACTAAAAACTCACCAGAAAAATCGGTAGATAGAGCTTCAACTATTAAATCTCCTGTCTCAATATTTTTCAATTCAAAATTTGCCTGTAAACGCTCTTTGGTTTTATTATCAAACACCTTACCTCTAACGTAAGATACCGGATTTGGCATTAGTTCAACAGGAAGAGTGAAGCTATACAAATCTTTACCGCCCAATGAAGTATCAAATCTACTCGAAGAATAATAGGCTGTTCTCGCACTAGCGGTAACAATTAAACCTATTTCGTCATCAGTAGTGTTAATTGGGTATCCTAAATTTACAGACTCTCCAAATTCGCCATTCTTATCCTTACGAGATACAAAAAGATCCATATTACCCAATCCAGGCCATCCTTCACTTGAAAAATATAAGGTTTTATTATCATGATGGATAAAAGGTGAATTCTCATCCTGTTGTGTATTAATATTTGGACCTAAATTCTCTGGCTTACCAAAAAAAGGGCTTCCATCTTCGCGGTATCCAATAACTTTAGCACACCAAATATCTTTTCCGCCAAAGCCACCACTTCTATTACTCGTAAAATATAAGGTTCTACCATCAGCAGAGAATGAAGGCTGCGACTCCCAATACGGTGAGTTAACAGGTGAACCAACATTTACAGGCTCACTCCATCCATATTTTGTTTTTTTACTAAAATAAATATCACAACTTCCTTTAGAATCTTTTCGTCCGCATGCAGTAAAAAACATCCAATTACCATCCGCTGATAAGCTTTGTGCGCCTTCGTTACTATCTGTGTTTAATGGTGATGGTAATACTTCGCGCGAAGCCCAGTTACCCTCTTCATCTTTTATCACTCTATAAAAATCTTCTTGAAAATATTGAGCTGTTTTGGGTAAACTTCCTGCATTTAATCTTGTGGTATCCTTTGGCGCTAATACCGTAAATATTAAAACATTTTCATCAGCAGTGATGCTTGGCCAATATTCATCGTAATGGCTATTTACTTCTAATCCTAAATTTTGCGGCTCAATCACTTTTGGCTTATTCATAATCTCTTTTACAAAAGCAGTTTTCTCAATCCACCTATCTGCCTTTTGTTTAGAAAGCTTACTTCGAGTTTTACTTTGATACTTCTCAAACCAAACTTTAGCTTCATCAAACTCATTAATATGAAATGAAGCCACACCTATATTGAAATAACTTGTTATAAAAAAAGTACTATCAATTTCTATAGCTTTTAATAATGAAGACTTCTCGCTATCAAAATCTTCCTGCTGGTGATAAACATCTGCAAGTAATAAATAGGCTTCAATAAAATTCTCATCTTTATTTAAAGCCTGATCTAATGCTTGAATAGTTAGGTTATACTTATCGGAACTATAAAATGATGTGGCTTTTTGAAATAACGAAGCCGCCTTCTTGTTTTTAGTTGTTAAACTTTGTGCATTAAGCAATTGAATACAAACTAGTGAACTGATGAATAAAAACAATCTGATGCGCATTATGCTATTTTTGAGATTTAGCTTGTAAAAGTAACTTATTTGAGCCACTATCCACAATCAACTTCCGCATTATATTTAACTGATAAAAATCATTAAATATGGTTCAAACTAGCGAGTATATATTTTAGAATTATTAAACAGAAGTAAACAAAATGCGTATATTTGGCCTGAATTTTAATTTTGTTATTAAAAAGATCACATATGAGCAAGACGGTTATTAGCAGCTTTGAAGAACTTGAAGCGCTTAAAGGAAGTGAAATTGGAAAGTCGGATTACCACACTATAACACAAGAACAAATAAACTTATTTGCTGATGCAACCATTGACCACCAATGGATACATACGCAACCAGAAAAAGCCAAAGAAGAATCTCCATTTGGCAATACCATTGCACATGGATATTTAACGGTTTCATTATTGCCACACTTATGGTCGCAAATTGCTGATGTAAAAAACATTAAACTACAAGTAAACTACGGCGTTGAGAATTTGAAATTTAATCAGCCAGTTATTGTTGAGTCTAAAATTAGACTTGTTGCAAAAGTTAATGATGTGGTTAACCTACGTGGTGTTACTAAAGCAACAATTGGTGTGAAAATGGAAATTGAAGGAAATAAAAAACCTGCTTTTATTGGTGAGATAGTTTTCCTTTATCATTTTAACGATTAATGTAAACTTAAAAGGATAGTTCTTTCCTTTTAAACATCATAAAATATACTTTTGCCTGCAATCATTAATGGTTGCAGGCATTTTTTATTTATATGGCACAAAACATAAGCTCAAACGTAAACAAACTCTACATTATAAAAATAGCAAAATGGTTTATGCTAACCATGCCTATTTTAATGCTCTTTTATAAAGATATGGGCTTTACTGATAAACAATCATTTCAGTTAAAAGCTTTTTATTCAATAGCTATTGTAATTTTTGAAATACCATCAGGATATGTTGCTGATGTGTTAGGTAGACGAAAAACACTCATCATAGGATCTATCCTAGGCTGTTTGGGTTTTTTAGTTTACGCAACTACCTCTGGGTTCTACTATTTTATGTTAGCAGAACTAATTTTAGGAGTTGGACAAAGCTTCATTTCTGGTGCTGATAGTGCATTGCTTTATGATACCTTAAAATCGACTAATAAAGAAAATGAATATATAAAATACGAAGGACGAAACTTTACAGTTGGTAATTACTCTGAAGCATTGGCTGGTATTTTAGGAGGAACTCTAGCAGCAATAAATATGCGTCTTCCATTTATACTACAAACAGGCATAGCCTTCATGGCCGTACCTGCAGCCATAATGCTTATTGAACCACCTCTAAATTCCAATAGAAAAAAGCCTGGATTAAAAGATATACTTGATGTTGTTTGGTATGCTATGGTTAAAAATAGAAACCTCAGGTGGAATTTAATCTACTCTTCCATTTTAGGAACTGCAACCTTAACAATGGCATGGGTTTATCAGTTATACTTATACGATTTAAAATTTTCAGAAATAACCATTGGAACAACGCATTCGGTACTCAATTTAATAGTAGGTACCACCACACTTTTTGCCTACAAAATTGAGAAACGATTGAAACCTCAAAGTACCATTTGGCTTACCTCAATAATAATAACCGGAACTTTTGTAATACTCGGTTTTGTTTCATCCTCATGGATATTCTTAATACTGGCTATTTTTTACTTCTCAAGAGGTATCGCAACACCAGTATTAAAAGATTATATCAATCGAATAACTTCAAGCGACATAAGAGCAACAGTTCTTTCAATCCGAAGCTTATTAATTAGAGCTATGTTTGCCATTATTGCACCCCTCTTCGGATATTTATCAGACAATTACACTCGCTCACAGGCCCTGATAATTATAGGTGCAGTATTTACAATTCTAATTGGCTCATCCATATTCTTATTTCTAAACTCGTTAAAACAGCAGAGTTTGCACAAAAGCGTTTAAAAATTTACTTTAGTTGCAATTAACTCAATCTTGATATGACATTTTTCAAAGACTTTTCTAAGGGAATTAAGGCCTATTCGAAAGCCTCAAAATTCCTTATACACCATAAACTAACCTGGTTCTTTATATTTCCTATCCTGTTAAATATCCTTCTCTTTATTTTAGGATATGCTTCAACAGTATCTTTAAGTTCAAAAGCAATAGCAGAAATTAATAGTTGGATATCAATAGAAACCTGGGAGTTCTGGGGTTCAGGAGTCCTTTATGATGTAATATTCTTTCTGATAAATATATTAATACGCTTACTGTTCATCTCAATATTTGCTTTTATAGGTGGCTATTTTGTACTCATACTACTATCCCCTATTTATGCCATTTTATCTGAAAAAGTAGAACAAAAACTAACCGGAAATGAATATCCTTTCAGCATTAAACAATTTGCAAAAGATGTTTGGAGAGGCATACTACTTGCGTTAAGAAACCTTGGATTAGAAATAATAATTACCATAGGATTGTTTGCCTTAAGTTTTGTACCTGTAGTAGGCTTAGTTAGTGGACCTCTATTGTTTTTAGTCACTGCCTATTTTTACGGGTTTTCGTTTATGGATTACACCATGGAACGACAAAATCTAAACCTTAACCAAAGCATTAACTTTGCTAAAACAAACAAAGGTTTAACCGTTGGAAATGGAACAATATTCTCCGCAATTCTTTTAATTCCGTATATTGGAGTACTAATCTCAGGATTTGTTTCTATTATAGCGATAACAGCTGCTACAATATCAACAATAGAATTAATGATCGATAATAAACAAAAACTGCAATAGAAATACCACTATGATAAAAAGAACCATTTTTACCTCTCTATTATTAGTAACTTTCTTTATTTGTAAAGCTCAAGTTGATAGCACCTTGCAATCAATTGTTTATAAATTTGATATTAAACAAGAAATTGGAAGTACATCATGGATACATACTCAAAATGCATTTGAGGAAGCCAATAAATTAAAAGCTGATGTGATATTACTTCACTTAAACACTTATGGTGGTCAGGTAGTTTTTGCCGATTCAATACGCACTAAAATTTTAAATAGCAATATACCAGTTCATGTATTTATTGATAATAATGCCGCCTCTGCAGGCGCATTAATAAGCATTGCTTGCGACAGCATTTTTATGCGACCTGGTGCCAATATTGGTGCTGCCACGGTTGTTAATCAGAGTGGTGAAAAAATGCCCGATAAATATCAAAGCTATATGCGCTCAACAATTAGAGCAACTGCAGAAGCCCATGGAAAAGATACGATAGTCAATGGCTCAGATACGACTTATATTTGGAGACGAGATCCTAAAATTGCAGAGGCCATGGTTGATGAAAGCATATACCTAGAAGGAATTATTGATACAGGAAAAATATTAACCTTTACGACTCTTGAAGCAATTGAATTTGGATTTTGCGAAGGAGAAGCTGACAATATGGATGAAGTTTTAAATAAACTTGGCTACACCGATTATGAAATAGTTACCCACAAGCCAACTGTGTATAGTAATATAAAAGGCTTTTTAACAAACCCTGTTTTTCATGGTATTTTAATTCTTGTAATCATTGGCGGTCTCTATTTCGAGTTGCAGTCACCAGGAATTGGCTTCCCGTTATTAGCCTCATGCATTGCAGCTATATTATACTTCGCTCCTTTATATATTGATGGATTGGCTGAAAATTGGGAAATATTACTTTTTATAGCAGGCTTGGCTCTAATTGCTCTTGAAATATTTGTGGTGCCCGGATTTGGTATAACAGGGATTGCAGGAATTACTTTGGTATTTGCAGGCCTTATGCTTAGTCTTCTTGAAAATGTTGTGTTTGATTTTACAAACGTACCAGGAGACGAAATGGTAAAAGCCTTGATTATTGTATCCTCAGGAACCTTTCTGGCCTTTGCAGCTGCAATACCAATGACTGAAAAATTATTTACAACAGGTGCCCTTTCAAAAGTCGCTTTGCAAGGATCACAGAAAATTTCTGAAGGTTATTTAAGTTTTGATCCTTCTTTAGCTAATTTAATTGGAGAAAAAGGCATTGCTGAAACGCAGCTACGTCCTTCAGGAAAAATAAGCATTGATGATGAACTTTACGATGCAATTGCACTAATAGGTATTATTGAAAAGGGTGAAACTGTAGATGTTGTTAAATTTGAAGCCGGTCAGCTATACGTTACAAAGGCTTAATATGGCTAATTACACTTTTAGCAAATCTAAAATGATGTGTGGGATATTAATTATTCCGACTTATTAGATAGTGAAAAATTAATACTTTTTGTCTGCATTTTGTCATTAAATCTATCTTTGGTAATATGTAATTTGCCTAAGTGAAATAGATAATTAACTGTATATGCAAGGAGGGCAGAGTTATGATGAGCGAGAAAAAAAAGACAAATTCAACTTCGTATCAAGATCTTGATGAGAAAAGAAAAGACAAACCTACAAGAGTTACAAAAAACAAAGACTCTGAAATTTATAATGATTTAGCAGAGGATTTTGAAGATGTTTTAGGAGATGGTTTTCACGGAATGAATGATGATTACTATTTTGATGAAGACGATATGTAAAAACAAAAAAAGCTGCTTAATGCAGCTTTTTTTATATAATTTGTTCTTAATTATATGCTTTATCTAAATAATTTATCAGAAATTTATCTTTCAAATAAGCTCTAAATCTGCAAGCCAAATCATTTGATATATTACCCAAAATACAAGAGTCAAAAGCGCACTCTTCCTTATCTTGCATACATCCTTCAATCTCAATTTTTCCTTCAATAACTTCGTAAATATCCAAAAGCGAGATTTCTTCAGGATCCTTTTTAAGGATAAAACCACCACTTGGTCCTCTGTTGGAACTAACCAAATTCTCTTTTGCTAATCGCTGAAAGACTTTTGCTACATGATGCTTAGAGCTATCTATTTTTTCAGCAATTTGGTTAACATTTAATTTAACGTCCGATTTAGCAATTAAAACCATACCATGAATTGCTATGGAAGAAGCTTCTGAAAGTGTGAATATTTTTGACATATTTTATAATATGAGACTTTTAAAAAGTCTGGTAAAGAAATATATTGGGACTGCAAATAAACTGATTTTATTATTATGATAAAAAATTTTCGATATGTTATAAAACAAAAAAGCCCCGCTAACGCGAGGCTCTATATAATAAAGTTTCTTGAAACTTATTTACTCTCTTCCATAAGAGTTTTAGTAGGTTGATCACATACTTCTGAAGGACCAAAATACTGAATAGGACCTGGATAAACAAAAGATGTAGTCTTAGCCCACTCATCGCGCTTAGCAACTAATGCTTTATAAGGAGCACCATCTAAACGAACTAATGCTTTTTGAATTACTGGTTTCATTTCACCATGACGACGCTCCATGTTCATCATCATTGTAACAGGTACACCACCAGCGATCCACTGATCAGCAGGAGCTGTTAAGTTACGTACAGAAGCCATATAACCCGACTTACCTTCACCAATTAATAATGAAGCTGTTGTTCCTAATGAATAACAATAATCAGCATCAAAGTTAGAAGGAGCAGCACAACGTCCTTCATATCCGAAGAAGTGTCCTTGAGCAGCAAATTTACCAACATATTTACCTTCAGCTTTCATAGCCTTAAGTTTAGCTGCAACCATATCAATTAATAACTTCTCAGTTTCAATCATTGATACTTGTACATTACCATGCGGATCACGATCTAACATTAATTGGTTAGCAAATCCATCAGGTAAAGAAGTAAATACAGCAGCTGAATCAGCAGTTAATTTAGCAGCAACAAATGCTCTTTTCTCAACGTCAGTTTCAATTGCATTAACTTCAGCCTCGTTATGTGCTAATAAATCGTTTAATTCAGAAATAAGAACTTTCATAGCAGGAATAAATTCTACTAATCCTTCTGGAATTAAAACAGTACCAAAGTTTCCTTCTGTTTCAGCTCTAGCAGCAACAACATTAGCGATATCAGTAACAACTTCATCAAGAGTTAAACCTTTTTCTTCAACCTCTTCAGAAATAATAGTTACGTTTGGTTGTGTTTGTAAAGCACACTCTAAACCAATATGAGAAGCCGAACGACCCATTAATTTAATAAAGTGCCAGTATTTTTTTGCTGAGTTAGCATCACGTTGGATGTTACCAATAAGCTCACTGTATACTTTACAAGCTGTATCAAAACCAAATGAAGTTTCAATCATTTCGTTTTTAAGGTCACCATCAATTGTTTTAGGACAACCAATAACTTGTACACCAGCATCTTTAGCTAAATAATACTCAGCCAACACACAAGCATTTGTATTTGAATCATCACCTCCAATAATAACAAGTGCATTGATTCCTAAAGCCTTACAATTCTCTAAACCTTTATCGAATTGTGCAGTTTCTTCTAATTTAGTTCTACCAGAACCGATGATATCAAATCCACCAGTATTTCTGTAATGATCAACGATATCATCAGTTAACTCTAAATAATCGTTATCAACTAATCCACCAGGACCACCTAAAAATCCGTAAACTTTGTTTGCAGGGTTTAAAGATTTTAGACCATCATAGATACCAGAAATTACGTTATGACCTCCTGGAGCTTGACCACCTGAAAGAATAACACCTACAGCAATAGCCTCACTTGTAGCAGAAGAATCTCCTGGCTCAAAAGTTAAAATTGGCATACCATAAGTATTTGGGAAAAGTTTTTTAATATCTGCCTGATCAGCAACAGACTCAGTGTTTTTTCCTTGAACACTTTTTACAGCTCCTTTTAATGCAGCAGGCACTTTTGGAGCATAGCTTTCGCGAGCAATTTGAAGTGGACTTTTAATCATCTTATCCAAATATTTTAAATATAGTTTTTAGAAATAATCTATTTCAACTTTATAAGTTTATCAGCTATATAAACAGTATTCTAATACATAAATACCCAACAAACTTTACCTTAGAATATGGCCCTTTGACCTGTTTTCTAATTGCCTGCAAAAATGACACTATTTTTTCAATTTAAAAAAGAATCAATCCTAATATTTATGATTTAATAGTTATTTAAACTCATTTTCTATAATAAGCTAGTAAGCTTTGAATCAAAAGAATTTAAGAAGTTTAATAAACTACAAAAAATCCTAAAACAATGTGAGTAATTCAGAAATTAGAAATCCTAAAAAGTTGCCAATAGCATAACCAACTATTCCAACCGTAATACCTGGTAAAATTAAAGCCTTGTTTTTTAAGGCTCCTGCCACTACTGGAACAAATGGTGGGCTGCAAATTAAAGCTGCTGAGGTTATGATTACAGTGTCAGCATCTATTTTAAAGATTTTAGCTAACAATACATGAAGTATCATTGAACCAAAGACCACAAAGGTTACATAATAGAATATAGTAGGATTAATATTAGTGAAATTACGGTAATCAGCCTTTGAGGCTACTACGATACTAAATATTAAAATAAGGTACATACCCAACTCGTAAGTTTTTGGTATATCTTTAATGGTATCTTTTGTAGATGCAACAAGTGCTAAAGCTGTAATTGATAAAATAAATACCGCCATTTGATATTTTTCAGGCATAAGCATCATTAAACCACCACCAATGGCAACTATAAAAAAAGTGATACCTACGGCTTTCAGAAGCGGCAGTCTATTTTCTTTACTCAATAAACCCCAATAGGGATCTTTGGCCACTTCACTAATCCATTTATCATCAATATTATTATCTTGATTTACAAACTTTGGTAAAACCAACTCAAACATTTTTTTACCAATCAACATTAGAAAAAACAAATGCAAAGTTGATAAAACCATATCGTAAGTATGAATAGCCAAGTAGGTACTGACATCAACATCCAAAACCATCTTTAAGGCTGCCAAATTAGGTGTTCCTCCTGTATAAACGCCCACAAGCAAACCTGATATTTTTGAAAAATTACCATTGCCAATAGGCTTAAATATAAAATACCCAAGCACTACAATTACGACTAACGCAATTAAAGCACTTAATAGTGACATAAAAGTGCTTTTAGCTAATTCAAAAGACTTTTTTAAATTGCTCGAATATAGTATTAATGGTATTGCCAATGGAATGGTTACAGACATCACTATTTCTTGCATCTGATTTATAGCATCGCCATTAAAATAGCCCGTATTACCAATAATTATTCCTACCACATATGCCATTAAAACAGCTCCTAGCTTATTTATAAAAGCATATTTATGGCACAGGTATAGAATTACAAATGGTGATAATATGTAAAACAACAATAGAAAAGCAACTTGCATACTGAGGGACTATTTTGAAAATTGAGCAGTTAAGTATTTATCGATATACTTGCGTGCACTTTTACTACTTGAAAGAAAATTATTGGCGATTATACAAAACGGAATATAATTATTGTCATTTTTGATATAATAGCCGGCATAAGCCACTACTGATTCCATAGAGCCACTCTTGCCCAATATTTTACCCTTAATTTTAGGGTCTCTAAACACATACTCTAAAGTACCTGATTGCCCTCCAATTGCTAAAGATTCCTTAAATACATCAAAATGGGAACTATTATTTTGCATCCATTCTAATAATTGTACAATCCCTTCGGAGGTTAAGTGGTTTTTTGGCGACAAACCACTTCCATCTTTAATGTTAAAATTAGACGCGTAATCTATTTTATCTTTCCAAAAAGATTCAATTGCTAGAACACCATTATCCCATGATTGAACTCCCGAATATCTTTCTGCGAGAGTTAAGAAGAGTTGGTCAGCAAAAAGATTGTTGCTTTTATGATTGGTTACTTTAATAATTTCAGATAACGTTGGAGAATAGACTTCACACAGCAATTGAAAAGCACCATCCACGGAAGTACTTTCCTCAGTATTGTTACTAAACGCTATTTGATTCTCTTTAAGAAATAATCGTAAATCTTGAACAAATACCATTGATGGATCAGGCATAGCTGACTTTATAGTGAAAGCTTCACGGTTTGCCGGAATAGAACCTTCAATCCACCATTTCTGAAGCTGACTAATACCATACACATAGGCACTATCCTTTTGATGAGCTGCAGCAATAACATTGCTTTGAATGGTATAATAATCAATATCAGGAGCTATATCTACAACTTTAACTTTTGAACCTACTTCAGCACTTTTCAATGTAATTCTTATGGTATTATCTCGGAAGTTTAGATTATTAGGAATCCCTCCATAATAATTCCCCATATCTTCCCATAAACGGGCTGCCGGATAATCTACTGTTGCACTATTGAATTGAATTTGAATATCTCCTTTTATATGCTGTATTTGCTTTAGCTCAAGCGAATGTTTTATCTGAGAAAATAGAATATCAACAGAAGTTGAATCAAATAAGTCGGAGCCTAAAGTTGGATCATTACCCGACACTATAATAATATTACCGTGCAAAACTCCATTTATAATATCACCCGTGTATCCTACTCGTGTTCTATACCGAAAATTAGGACCTAACACTTCAAGAGCGGTACTTGTTGTTACCAATTTTAATAATGATGCAGGAACAGCTGGTACTTTTGAATGCTCAGAAAAAAATACTTTACTCTCAGTCCTTGATAATTTACACAAAAGAGCCTCGTCGGGATTAAAGGAATCTTGAGCAATTATTTGCACGAATATTAAGGTAAAACAAAGCGTTACTATATATTTCATTCAAACCCTCCTACTTGTTCTTTTAACTTATTTATAGTTTCTAAACGTGCACGAAGAATTTTTGCATACTCTTGCGAACGTAAAAACTCTTCCTTATTTACATTTCCTTCTTTAGAAATATAAATGTCATTCGATATCTTCAACCAATATTTAGCCGATTCAAAATCGCCTAATATTTCAGATGCAACAGCTAGGTTATATGAAGAACGTGCTTTATACTTACTATTAGCATTATCATAGATATACTTCCAAAGTTTAATGGCTTCACCATATTGTTTTTTACGCACAAATTCGGCAGCCTGAAGGAACTGATAATTACCACTTTTATACAAACCCCTTTGTGCACTCTCCCATAATGGCGTTGTATGATTAACTGCTTGTATACCCTGATATTCGGCTAAACTAACGTAAGCCTCTTTAAGATCAGGTAAATCGCGTATGGTTCTTTCCAGAGTACTTCCATAGGCTTGCCACGATATCGTATCTTTTTGCACTTCTTTATATAAAGCTGTCCTATCAATATTATTGTATCCTCGCCACAAAATAGCTCCTTCAACATCCATAGTGGCATAAAATCCACCATCGTATTGAGGTTCTGCTTTTACTGTTGTTGCATAACGATTAGCTTCAAATGAAATGATTCCTTCTGCACCATAAATATTGCAAATACTATCTACTTGTAACCAATTTAAAGCTCTATAAGGATAGGAAGCATCTGTTTTTAAAGTTTGACTGTGATAATAAACAGTATCATAAAACTCGCGCAATAATAATTCCTGATTCAGAGATTGAAGGGCAATTTCTGCAAAATCATCTTGCCATACGGATTGCATTGTTCTTTTCTTACCATTTACCTGAACCGTATTTTTTGTGGTATCCCGATAAGGAATAGAATTATTTACTAAAACTACTGATGTAATTTCAGGCGCTATGGTATACTTGGCTGGTGCAAGTACATCTATAGTAAAAGGTTCGTACGTTGAACACGAGGCAAACACTAATAAAAAAACCAGTAGTATATAATTTATGAGTTGCTTCATATAATATTAATTACTTATGCCTAAAAATGAAAAAGGCTGCTCTATTAAAATAGAACAGCCAAATATATAAAAAGATGTAATTATATACTACATATTCATACCACCACAAACATGAATTGTTTGTCCGGTTACATATTGTGATAAATCAGAACCTAAATATACACATGTGTTGGCAACATCTTGAGGAGTACCTCCACGCTTCAATGGAATTTGAGCTTCCCATTGTGCTTTAACATCATCAGCTAACACACCTGTCATTTCTGTAATGATAAATCCTGGAGCAATTGCGTTACTTCTAATTCCACGAGAACCTAATTCTTTAGCTATAGATTTTGTAAAACCAATCATACCAGCTTTAGAAGCTGCATAATTAGCCTGACCAGCGTTTCCGCTAACACCTACTACAGAACTCATATTTACGATAGATCCAGAACGTTGCTTAAGCATAGTTCTCTGAACAGCTTTAGTAAAGTTAAATACAGATTTTAAGTTTACCTTAATAACCATATCCCACTGCTCTTCAGTCATACGCATTAATAATGTATCTTTTGTGATACCAGCATTATTGATTAATACATCAACACGACCGAAATCAGCAACAATCTCATCAACTACACGTTGTGTATCTTCAAAATCACTTGCATCAGAAGCATAGCCTTTGGCTTTAACCCCTAGAGCTGTTAATTCTTTTTCTGTTTCTTGCGCAGCCTCGTTAATTTGTAAATCAGTAAATGCTACATTACATCCGTGCTGTGCATAAGTCATTGCAATAGCTTTACCAATACCTCTAGCAGCACCAGTAATAATTGCAGTTTTTCCTTCTAATAATTTCATTTTATAAAATTTTTATTCTCAAAGGTAATTTATAACAAAATCTATATAATAAAACCTTGTTAAATTTAGCTTGGCAAATGTAGTAATAATTATCTAAGTCCTCGGTTTTTTTTAACAATGATCAGTCTGATTTAAAAGAATTATCCATTCAGCCTTAAAGTGAGTTAAAATTGCTTTTTTGAGCGCGTACTAGCAACTATAGCATCACTAGTGAAACATTTTCCTCATATTTAAGTACACTAACACTTAAATATAGGGGTACTGGAAAAAAAATACGTTATTTTATGTTAATCCAACATTAATCATACTACGAAAGGTGTCTATGTTTTATATTTGCATTGTATTAGACTTAAAATAAACCTTCCAAAAATAGTACTCAAGCACTTTAACAACACATTCTATGAAGAAGAGATCAAATTTAAAGCGTAAAGTAGTTAGTAATATTATTATACCTGTATTTATAGTATACGGCATCATCTTTACCTTTATCAATATTCAGTTTAATAAAAATGCCAAGGAAAAAGCATTTAATGAAACTTCCTTTTCCGCACAGCTATATTCCTCTCGAATCTCGCAGCTTCTCAATGAGGACTTATCCTTAGCTAGAGCTTTATCTCAAAGTATTGAAGCATTTAGAGATGAAGATTCAGATACTAAAATTGAACTTTCAAATAGCGTTATCCGCTCTTTTATAGATCATAATAGTCACTTAAAAGGAACTTGGTATAATTGGCAATTAAATACAATGTCAGATTCTTGGACAGCTGAATACGGAAGAAGAAGAAGTACATTTTTTAATTACGACAATAGCATTACTTACCAATCTGACACCCTTGATATAAATGGTGAGAGCGGTTTATATGAAACTATCCATAAGTTAAATGATGAATACGTAACCAACCCATACTACGAGGATTATGAAGGAAAACTAGCGTCTCCAATTATGGAAACTAGCATTTGTGTTCCTATTAAAAGAAATGGCAAATTTATCGGCTTAGTGGGTTTTGATATGGAGCTTGATAGTTACCAACAGATACTAAATAAGATAGAGAGTATTGAAGGAGCCAATATCATATTATTCTCTAATAATGGTCATATAATTGCGTCGAAAAGAGAAGAGTGGGTAGGTAAATTTTTAAAGGATACTGGAATTGATTTTCCTGAGACCAGCGAACTGTTTAATAATTTTGAAGAGAGTACTCATTTTTTAAGTGAAATTGAGGATGAGAAAAAAGAAAACAATTTTTATTCATTCTCGAGCATCGAAATTGGTAATTCTCCTGAAAAATGGGGACTTGCTTATAGCATTCCTGTATCCACTGTATTAGCAGAAACCAGACAACAGTCGTTGATTATATTTGCCTCAGGGGTTATAGGACTTATCATTATAATAGTACTTCTTTTCGGAATGGTTAAAAATGTTATTAAGCCGATATCTGACACATCAGAATTTGCTTCTCAAATTGCGGAAGGTAATTTAAGTGCATCGATGGATACATCAAGAAATGATGAAATAGGTATGATGGTTTCTACCTTAGGTGAAATGACCAATAAAATTAACGAAGTAGTTTCTACGGTAATTAGCATTACCAAATCGATAACTGGTGCCTCGTCTGAAATTGAATCTGAGACTCAAAAATTAGCAGAGAGTGCTGCAGAACAAGCTGCCTCTATGGAAGAAATTTCATCAACAATGGCTGAAATTATGAGTACCACACACCAAAACACCACCAACTCAATTGAAACCAATCGTATTTCTACGCTTGCTGCTGAAAACATTCAAGAGGGACTAAAAACAGTGCACCAAAGTAATGAGGCCATGTTAGAGATTACTCAGAAGGTTTTAGAAGTGAAAGAGATAGCTGCACAAACCAATATATTAGCCTTAAACGCAGCAGTGGAAGCAGCTAGAGCCGGTGAAAGTGGAAGAGGATTTGCAGTAGTTGCTACCGAAGTTAGAAAACTAGCGGAGCGCACTAAAAACTTGACTGACGAAATTGAGAATGCTGCCTTAATGGGACAAGAAGTTTCAAACAGCGCTACTGAAAAATTAGATGCGATAACTCCTGAAATTGTAAAAACAGCTGATTTGGTTAATGTTATTTCGCTTGACTCACAAAACCAAACATCGGCAGTTGATCAGGTAAACAGTACTATTTCGGAGCTAAATAGCATAACCCAACAAAATGCACAACAAGCCGAATTAATGAATCAGTTTATTGAAAAGTTATCTCAGCAGGCAAAAGCTTTGAATGACACAATGAACTATTTCACAACAAAATAAAATACAGAGTAAAAATATACTAAGGCTCTATGATAATTTATCATAGAGCTTTTTTTATTGCACTACCCGAATTAAATAAAATTAGAAGCTGCTGATAAGATCTAAAAAATTAACTTTGGCAAAATTTTAAGATAATGACTGTCGACTTATTTATACCTTGCTTTATTGATCAAATGTTTCCTAACACAGGATGGAGTGTTGTAAAGATATTGGAATCTCAAAATATTGAAGTAAACTACAACCCCAAACAAACTTGTTGTGGACAGCCAATGTTCAACAGTGGATTTTGGAAAAACTCTAAGAAAACAGCCATTAAATTCATCAAAGACTTTCCTGAGGACAGACCAATTATTGTACCTTCCGCCTCATGTGCTGGTTATATTAAAAATCACTACACAGAAGTTTTAAAGGATGAACCTGATTACCTTGAGGATTGTGAGAGATTAAAGCGTAATGTTATTGAGCTAAGCGATTATTTAGTAAACCATTTAAAGGTAACTGACTTTAAAGCTAATTTCCCGCACAAGGTAACTTATCACGATGCTTGTTCTGCGCTACGCGAATATGGCTTAACTGATGAACCGCGCACTTTAATAAATAATGTTGAAGGCATTGAGCTAAGCGAAATGGAAGATACCCACACATGCTGCGGATTTGGTGGTACATTCATGGTAAAAATGGTTCCAATATCAACTGCTATGGTTGAGCAAAAAGTACAACATGCAATGGCTACTGGTGCAGAATATATTGTATCAACAGAAGCATCGTGCTTACTGAATATTCAGTCGTATATTAATGAGCAGAAGCTGAATATTAAAACTATTCATTTGGCTGATATATTGGCTCAGAATTTATAAGGGTCAATTAGACCTCATAAATTATAATTATCTAAATTCAATATGATTTTCTATTAATTGATATTGAATTTAGACTTCCCTCCTTTTCTATACACACAGCCCACTACTCAAGCTGACAATAAACAATTCAGTCTTCTGTAAAAGCCAATAATTTAACAATAGTTTCCAATATAAGTACACTACTACAAAGCACAGGATAACTATTTTTGTATCAAAAACAAATACATCAACAAACATTATACAAATGAAAAAAATAAGCATTAGTGATGTTATTAATATAATACTGGCAGCAGTAGTTGTAATGTTATTACTAGCTCTATGAAAATAAATAATAACGTTATTAAAAAAGCATCAGCGTATTGCATTATTATATTACTTGTAGGAGTTTGGGCAATACAAAATGAGCAATTATTCGGCATCAAATTATTCACTAGCGAGGAAGGTGAGAGTCAGAAAACGGAATTTGAGTTGACAGATATCCAAAGCATATTTAGCTCAGCTGATAAATATGAAGTAAATGCAGTTAGTATACTAGTTTACTCAGGAACACAACTTGTAGGATGGGCGATAAATAGTAGTCCCTTTTCCGATTCGATAACTGGATATACCTCTTCAGTTCCTTTATTAATTGGTTTCGACAACAGTAATAAACTCCAGGGCATTTCTCTATTAAAGAATTATGAATCACCTGATTTTATTGGTGATATTGTAGCCTCTGGCTTTCTTAAAAGTTGGGATAATATTCATATAAACAAGCTTAGCAATAAAAAAGTAGATGCTTTTAGTGGTGCTACATTAAGCTCAACAGCCATTATTAAAACCCTCAGACACAGAGTTGGGCAAATTTCGGAACAATCGGCTTCTGAAGTTGAGAAGATAGATTTATTGACAATTGCAAAAACAGCTTCGGGCTATTTACTAATTATATTAGCACTGCTACAATTTTTCTTTACTAAAAAGATGAGAAAAGTGAGAACCTTACATCAGGTATTGACAATACTAATATTAGGATTTTGGTTAGGTACCTTCTTATCTATTTTTTCGATAAGCAATTGGATAATATATGGGATCGACTTACCTGCTAAACTATTTGTATTCGTCATTTTGATACTAAGTATTGGATTGCCATTGTTCACTAGCAAATCATTTTACTGTAGTCATCTTTGCCCATTTGGAGCAAGTCAGGATTTATTGGGGAAAATAAAAAAAGATAAGGTCAAATTATCACCACGGGTAAAGGAATTTCTTTCAACATTGCAAGAGAAAGTATTTGCCACTATTATGCTTCTATTATTCACAGGAGTGGGTTTTGATTTAACGAATATTGAACCTTTTTCAGCATTTATCTTTAAGTCAGCTTCTATACCCGTATTAATTTTGGCATTAACATTCTTGGCACTTTCGGTATTTACACCTCGGCCATGGTGCAGATTTGCATGCCCCACAGGATACATACTAAACACCATCAGAAAACCCATTGAGAAATAGTATTTAACCCAATAAATTAACAACAACAACAACACTTATATTTATATATTATGAATAAGAGTCAATTATTATCACTTTTACTAGCAATAGCTCTCTTTATAACAACATACAAGTTAGTAGATGTTAGGCGCAAATCGGAAGAAACAGAACAATCAGCAACAACACAACGAGAAGCGGTTTTATCCGTCATACAAAATAGAAAAAGCGTTAGACATTATACTGATAAAAAAGTATCACAAGAAGATTTAATTACTATTATGGAGGCCGGAATGGCTGCACCATCAGGACACGATACTCGCCCTTGGCAATTTATTGCTATAACAGATAGAAGCACAATGCTTGAATTACGTAAAGAACTTGAATGGGCCAGTGGTTTAGATGGTTCACCTGCTGCTATTGTTGTTTGTGGTGATATGAGCAAGGTTGATGAAAGAAACCCTGAGTTTTGGATTACAGATAACTCTGCTGCTACACAAAATATGCTTCTTGCCATTGAAGCGGTGGGTTTAGGTGGTGTTTGGAGCACATTATACCCTGGCGAAGAGCGCATGCAACATGCTAGAAATGTACTTAATCTTCCCGACCACATAATGCCTTTATGCATTATTCCTTTGGGATATCCAACAGGAGTTGAAAAGGCTAAAGATAAGTTTGATATCAATAATATTCATTGGGAAAAATGGACCAAAAAATCGGTGAAAACAGATGAGTAAAAGTCACACATTATCATTATTGCTAGCTATAGTATTATTTATAACTACCTATAAGCTAGTTAAAACAAGAATTAAACTAGAAGATGTGGCCAATTCTTCAACCACCAAAAGAGATGCTATTCTAGAGGTGATTCATAACAGAAAAAGTGTACGACATTATCTGGATAAATCAGTCTCTAAAGAAGATTTGCTTACCATTATGAAGGCCGGAATGGCAGCCCCTTCTGGAATTGATAAAAGACCTTGGGAGTTTATTCCTATAACAAGCAGTAATAAATTAATTGCCATCAAGCAAAAAGATGCAAAAGCTGCTATTGTTGTATGTGCCAACATGCATAAGACCGATGAACGTGCACCTGAATTCTGGATTACCGACACCTCTGTAGCTACCCAAAATATGCTATTGGCCATTGAAGGCATGGGACTTGGTGCTGTTTGGAAATCAGTATATCCTTGGAAAGATTATACTGAACACATTAAATATGAGTTAAAGTTGCCTGAACACGTGGTTCCTTTGTGCGTAATCACACTTGGTTATCCCACAGGTAAGGACAAACCAAAGGATAAATTCGACCCCAATAATATACATTGGGAAGAATGGAGAGAATAATAGATTAATCATAAAAAACCCTCCCAGGCAAGAGCGATAATTACAGTTCGGGTTAGCCCGTCTGGGCGAGCTTTTCTAACATAAACAGGTACGGCTAACCTAGCTTTCAAATTCCCTTTTTGAATTGATTTTATGGCTTGTAAGCCGAGATTAAAAGAAATTCCTTCTGATTCTGGTACTCTTTCTCCATCATAAATATAATCTCCTTTGATACGATAAACAGATACAACTGATGCCATCCAATTTAAATTGGTACTGGCCCACATGCGGTTATATCGCAGCATAATATCATCTCCCCTATCTAAATGATAACTATTCTGAAAATCAATAAACTTTCCGTTTGGTTCAAAGGTATTATCAATAGCCCCAAATGGCAACTGATAACCTAATGCAACTGACCAGGAAGGCATCTTATATTCACCTTGAAATAATAAATCATAAGTACCCAATCCTCCTTGCAGGGCCATTGGCAGATGATTACCGGCGGCATCTTGCGCGGTGACAGTTCCAATGGGGAATTTAGCACCAAGTGTAATACCAATTTTATCGCTTACTAAATACCTGCTTGCTAAAGTAGCATCACTAATATAGGCGTACCATTCTTGACTATAGTATGCATTACGAAGTGGTATTGAAAAAGAAATATCTAATTTATCGGATGCTTTCAAAGCTAAACCAAAAACAGAATGCAAATATTGCATATCCTGTTCTCCCAACTCCCAGGTTTGTTCAACACTCACGGATAGAGGCTTTGATTTTTCGTGCAAAGTTACTGATGATTGCGGCATACTGCAAATACCCGCATCACTACACCCTTGCGCTTTCGCGAGATATGGAACTACTAGAAACAAAAATATGCTAAATCTTCTAATCATAATTAGAAAACCTAGCATATCCAATATTGTTTAATTCCTTCTACAAAGAAAATCCTCTATTACGAGAACAACTCTTCAATATCATTCATATCTAGAGTTTTCATTATATTCTCATCTGTTTGAATAATATCTCCTGCAATTTTCTTTTTCTGGTTCTGTAGTTTTACTATTTTTTCCTCTATAGTATTTTTACAAATCATGCGATAAGCAAATACCTTTTTATCTTGTCCAATACGATAACAACGGTCAATAGCTTGGTTCTCTACAGCTGGATTCCACCATGGATCTAACAGGTACACATAATCTGCAGCCGTAAGGTTTAATCCTGTTCCACCCGCTTTTAAGCTGATAAGGAACACACGTAACTCTCCGTTTGTTTGGAAATTATCAACCGATTGCTCACGCTGTTTCGGACTACTCTTTCCATCAAGATATTCGTACTTTATATTTAGTTTATTGAGTTCAATTTTCACTAAATCTAACATCTTCACAAACTGAGAAAATACCAATATTTTATGGTCGGTAGTTTTATGAGTAATGTGGCGCAATATCTCTTTTATCTTAATTGATTGCGCTTCTGTTACATTTTCATCATTGATTAGTAATGGGGAATCACAAATTTGACGCAGACGCGTTAAGGCCTCAAGTACCATTATTTTTGATTTTGCCAATCCTTGTTCATCAATCTTATTTAATAACTTCTCTTTAAAGTTATTGCGGTAAGCATCATAAACACTACGTTGTTTAGGCTCCATTTCGCAGTAAATTACATCTTCTGTTTTTGAAGGTAACTCGGTTGCAACACGCTCTTTTGTACGACGAAGAATAAACGGATTCACTACTTTTTGTAGTTCACTTGCTATGTTTTCATCGCCGTCGCGATCTATTGGGAAAGCATAATTCTCTTTAAACGAAGAGGCAGCTGCAAAGAATCCAGGATTTACAAAGCTCATTTGCGCATATAAATCGAATGTACCATTCTCAATTGGCGTACCCGACATGGCAATTCTGTTATTGGCTTGAATTAGTTTGGCGGCTTTAAATCGACGCGAAGCAGGGTTTTTAATGGCCTGCGACTCATCAAGAATTACATAATTAAACCTGAAATCCTTTAGCACTTCAATATCACGTAATAATATACCATAGGTAGTAAACACCAAATCGTAATCTTTAAATACCGAGGTATCCTTTTGGCGATTGCTTCCATAATAATAGAATGCCTTTAAGTCAGGCGCAAACTTAGCAATTTCATTTTCCCAGTTAAACAACAATGTTGTTGGTACCACAATTAAATTGGTACTATTTTCTTTACGAACTACATGCTGAATAAAAGTTAATATCTGTAAGGTTTTACCAAGTCCCATATCATCGGCCAAAATACCACCCCACTGCATCTCATCTAAGAAATTAAGCCAGTTTAAACCTTCTTTCTGATAATGGCGGAGCTCAGCTGTAATATTATCTGGAACTTCGGTATCTGTAATCTCAGTAAACGCTTTTAATCGCTCACGCTTCTCAGTTATTTCTTGTATAACTTTAAAGTCGTCTATTTCATCAAATAAATCATCAACAATAGAAAAGCGAAGTTTTGAGATGGCTAAACTATTATCCTTAATCTCTGAATTTCTGAAGTATTTCTCTAATTTAGTAAACCACTCCTTAGGCATAATTCCTACAGAGCCATCGTTTAACTGAATGTATCTTTCCTTTTTAAGAACCGCTTTTTTAATCTCAGCTAAACCAATCTGATTATCACCAAAACTAACTTGTATATTCACTTCAAACCAATCTTGACGAGAAGTAACAGAAGTACTTATATTACCTTGGTATGGCGAATACTTAAAGCCTTTGAGATCTTTTAACCCAAACACCTCAATATTATTAACCTGCAAATGATCAAAGAACTTATAAAACCACATGTTATCGGTAAACTCACTCATGTGGAGGAAGAATATTCGATTGGATTTTTGCGTCTCAAATTGAGGATGCATTTTCGAAATCATGTCAATATAATCATCCTCAAGCTCAAAGTTTCGTTTGTAAACCTTAACTAATTGATCTGTTTTATCAAGTAAGTTTCCGTTTTTATGTAAGAGCACAGACATGTCGTCTTGATAAACAACTTGTGGCGTAAATACCACATATCCATCTTTCTCGGTTAGGTATAACTCCTTCTCGTTAAAGTCTAACTCAATCACTTCTGTTTCGTAGCTTCCCTCATTAAAATTGATTACAAAATCTTTTGATAAAGGAGCCACTACTCTTCTGTAAAACTCTTCTTTTTGCGCCAATACCATTTTTAGCTCACTTGGTAAACTGGTCAGGCACTCTCCTACTCTTTCGTTCTTTGAAAAGTAAAAGATATTATTGATACTGTTGATATATGGATTAACGTATTTCTGACTTAAATCTTCATGTTTATAAAACAACTTACCCACTTTGATCTTCATATCTGAATTCACAAACTGACTATTAACCGACACATCAAATGTCATATCAATTGGTGTGGAAGAAAGTGTTATCATGCTTAAATCACGTTTCTTAAACTCATAGAAACCCGTATCAGCATGATAAATAAAACGCTCATTCGTCATTAAACGAAAAGCCTTTTGCATTGCGGCAAAAGATTTAGAATCACTTAACTCATCCAAGTTAAACTGATGGATAAGATCTAATAATTCTCTTTGATTATCTGACGGTTTTATTTTATTTGAATCGCGATGGTACACATCAATACTATTTATAATAGCATCTTTCGTTTTATTGGTTTTACCAATAATAGGTACAATTCGGTATGAATATGAACCAGTGCGAGACTGAATGGCTTGTAAAACAAAACCTAATTCTTGCAAAGTATCTACCTTTGGTAAATGATTCAACACTTTCAAATCATCTTCGGGCTTAAGAATGCGGGCTAATCTTGCATCGGCTAATTCGTCGGCTGACATTAAGCCTTTTGCCTTTGAATCTGCTACAATATGTAAACCTTTATCCTCATCATATACGTAATTAAAATAATCGGTAAACGGAGCACCTTTATCTAAGCCATATTGACTTAGTAAATCTTGCTGAAAAGGCATATTCTCCTCGGCAAAAACGCCCGCAATCATTTGTGGAATATCTGAGTTAGCGATCAACAATAAACAATATAATTCTATCGAATTTAAATTGCCCGATGCTGTACTTTGAGTAGATGAAACATAAAATAAATCTTCTACTTTTCTGATTTCAACACTATCTTTTCGGTATTCATCTTTAGTTTTAAAGGTGATACATTCTGGAGTAATAATAATATCAGTACACGTCATTAAAAAGGCATAATTCACTACCCTATTAATGGTATTACCTGTAGCCATTTGTTTTAACTCTCCAGCACGCAAAGGATTAACATTAACTAACTCTACTCCTGCGGCATGTCTTTTTTCAGCCACTTCAATAGGTCTTGCACCCTCTTGTGCAAAACCATCAAGCTTATAAATATTATCAATCAAATATTTTAATGCCGCCACACTGTGCTTACACAATACACCAAATGAAAAAGGACAAGAACAACTGGTGCGTACTGAACCTTTGTAAATTCCGTATACTTCAGTTTTATAGTATTTAGAATCACGAACCATGAATCTAAATGTATCATTCTCTTTATCACTTCCTTTTAAAGTAACTACATTATTGTTGTATAATGATTCTCCTTGCTGAATATTGGCATCAGTGGTTGAAGCATTGATAAATTCCTCTATAAGAGTTAAAGCTTGTTCTATTTTGTCCATATTGGAATGCTATTGCATATAAATTAAATACACACCAAACATCTAAATAAAAGGCATAATTATGATCTAATTTTTGCCCCTTAAAATGTTGCGATGGCGCCAAAATGCGAAAATAGCAATAATTTTTGCTTCGCGCTAAGTTATACAACATGTATTAATATTATAATTGAAGTAAAATTACAGACTAGCCTTTTAGATAATCACATAATACATTCTTAATCAACTTTTTTGTACATTAATTGCTTTAATATGAAATAATGAAGAAAAATATAGAATATGCAGAGAATTTAAGTCTCATCTAAATTAACAATACCACTTATGACTAGATATCAATACATTACTATATTTTACTTCATGCATTATTGTATAACCGTTAAAAAACTATAATGATGAAAAATATAAAATCCTTCATTCTACCTGTTCTTCTTTTGTGCCTCACAATTGCACTTAAACAAGTCAACCATTTTTATCCGAAACTTACCATTATCAATACTGAGATAACTAGTAAACTACTCTCTATAGTTTTAATAATCAGTTTTACCTGGATGGTAATAAAAATGCTACGTTTAATAAAGCTAGGTGTATTAGGCAATTTTGATATTAAGAAAGAAGATAATTTAAAAAGCAGGCGTGTTTATACACAATATAATATACTTGAAAACATTTTAATATTTGTAGTAATTATTGTGGCTATTGGTTTTTCATTAATGCTATTTGATGATGTAAAAAAGTTAGGTATTAGCTTATTTGCCTCGGCAGGAATATCGACCATTATAATTGGTTTTGCTGCTCAAAAATTCATAGGAACAGTTTTAGCGGGTATTCAAATTGCCATTACCCAACCCATTGCAATTGATGATGTAGTAATTGTTGAAAATGAATGGGGCTGGATTGAAGAAATAAATCTTACCTACGTTGTAGTGCGTATTTGGGATAAAAGACGATTAATTGTACCAACTACGTATTTTATTGAAACTCCTTTTCAGAACTGGACTAGAAATACTGCCGATATACTTGGAACTGTATTTATATATACCGATTATACTATGGATGTGAAAGCATTGCGAGAAGAGCTAACAAGGCTTTTAGAATCAACTGATTTGTGGGACAAAGAAGTAAACGTTCTGCAGGTAACAAATGCAACAGAACAAACTATGGAGATTAGAGCCTTGATGAGTGCAAAAAACTCGCCAACGGCATGGGATCTGAGAGTGTTTATTCGAGAAGGCTTAATTACTTTTATTCAAGAGAATTACCCTGATGCTTTACCCAAAACGCGTATTGATATACCAGAAGCAATTGAAGCAGATCCCTTATCTAAGGAAGAAATGATGAACTGATTGTTATAGATTACTATTCATAAGGTAGTTATGAGTAGTGCAAAATATTAAAACATAGAAAAGCACAGTACCTCAAATAAATGCTGTGCTTTTTAAAAGACTTATTGTTATTACTCAAAGAAATAAAACTCCCTTTCATTATCTGCATTAAGTATAATTACACCTTCAGATCCAACGGCAACTATAGTTCCAAACCCTTTAAAATCATCTCCGATATCATATACCCCATTCCCTTTATGAATATTTGAAAGATATTTGACATTAGTAACTGATATTTTCTGATTGTTTCTATCATCAATGTAAGAGATACGCGCCTTTTTATCTGAAGGAAAGGATAATATTTTGCATGCTCTATATTTAGCATCTAGCACACTATCTCCAATGGCTAAATTGTTTATATATTCTAACTCATTCTGAACATTTACCCCAATTGAGTTAATGTGATTTTTATAAATATCCGAGTATGGAGTGCTTATGGTATCCGAAAAATTAATCACATCAGCACTAACTGTAGCTATAGTACTTGAATAAAATAAGTAATATGAATTTTTAAAGTCTACAATAAAATTCGCATAAGATTCATTTACTTGCAGAGGTCTATTCCTCATTAATTTTTGCTTGGCATTTAATACTAGCGCATCTTTTGAGAGACCTCCGAAAAACAATACTTTCTGTGTTTGTGAAACTCCCATTGCCATATCAACATACTGAACTTGTTTTGTGATGGGGCCAGTACTCATCACACCAAAATGATTGGCCATACAAGAAGAAAACAATACAACTGCAAAAACAAAAATTAGGTTTTTCATAGTTTGGATTTTTAATGAAGCGCAAATTTAGCAAAATGTTTAACATAAAAAAGCACGATACTCTATTGAGTGCTGTGCTTCTTTATATAATAATCCTTAATTACTTCTCTTGTAGGGCTACTCCTTTAAAGTTTATGCCATCCCAACCATGTGTAATAAAGTTGCGGATGTTCTGATGATCATCTCCGTTCGGATTTTCTAATACATCTTTAGTATAGAATTTCCCAAAACACATTAATGTTTCTTCCTTAGTGAACTTCTGAATTTGTGCAAATGCGAATAGCTTACAAGAACCATTATTTTGCCCCTCTTCGTTAACTACTTCTCCATTCTTAAATTCTGTAGGTGTAAATGAATAATACTGATCGACGATATCCATTGTTTCAGCAAATTCAATACTTTCAGGAGAATTCTTTAGTTTGTTTTTATATTCTGATAAATTCATAATTCGACGTTTTATTTAATAAAACGCAAATGTATTAATATTTTAGAAATAGATAAAGCTTCTAAATTTCAAGGCTCGTAAAACCTCAGTCAAACTAATTAAGACTGCAGACTTCAAAAGTTCATTATTCACACTAGTAAGAGTATCTAATAAACCTATTAAAAAACCCATAACTGCACCTAAATTTTTTCAAATGATTATTACATTATTTTATAATAAATAATTGTTTGTAATTATTTTTTTATAATTTAAAGGCTGACAAACAAGATATTAGAATCTTACAATAGTTAATATTTAACAAAAACTTATAACCTTGGAACAACTCTTATTTCACAAAACGCAAGTAGATCGGTTATTTCCTTTCTACATTCTAACAGACAAATCGTTAATCATACAATCGTATGGTCATACTTTGCAAAAACTTATACCTAACGTAGAAGGGCAAAATGTATACGACCTTTTTACAGCTAGTTACCCTATCATTGAACAAAATATTAACGGCAATAATATTACTCCCTCTGAACAGACCATAGAGTTATGCCTTAAAAAAAACAAAGAACTCATTTTAAAAGGTTATATCGAGGAAATAGAAGGTGGTGATCTTTTGTTGTTTTGCATTTCATTAAGGTCTGATTGTATACGAAAACTTATGAATAAGAAACTTAAGTTACATGATTTTTCTTTTCATGATTCTACATCAGATATCTTTACTGCTGTTGAAGTATTTCAGCAGGCAAGCAACGACATGGAAGAATTGCTCTATAACTTGAATAAACAGAAAAACAAATTAGGTAAACTTTCTGATATTATTGAGAACTCTATTAATTCGATTATTATTACTGATAGTACCGGTTGTATAGAATGGGTTAACAAAAGCTTTTGTGAAATAACAGGCTATACAATTAAAGATGTAATAGGGAAAAAGCCTAATAAATTACTTAGCGGCATAGATACGTCTGCGGAAACCTTAAACTATCTAAATGGACAAGTAAAAGTAAATAAGCCATATGCATGCGAGATACTAAATTACAGAAAAAATAAAACCTCCTATTGGGTAAATACCTCTGGCCAACCCATATTTGATAAAAATGGAAAACTATCTCAATATTTTATTATAGATGAGAATATAACCCATAATAAGAAATCTAAAGAAGTATTACTCACTGAAACCGACAAATATGGTAATATTATAGCTAATATGAATTTAGGTTTAGTTGAAATTGATAACCTTGGTAAAATTGTTTATACTAATGATAGTTTGAGCAATAATTTAGGCTATACCTCAGCAGAATTGCTTTCACAACAAGCATCTCTCCTTATGCCTGCTGAATCAATTGCTTCTTTTCGTGATCACGTCGCTCAAAGAGCAAAGGGTGTTTCAGGTGCCTACGAATTAATAGTAACCCATAAAAGCGGTAAAGAATGTACTTGGTTAATAAGCGCCGCGCCTAAATATAACGACAGTAATGAAGTTGAGGGTTCAATTGCAATATGCTTGGATATTACCAATCAGAAAAAATTAGAACATCAAAAAGAAGATTTATTAAAAAGTCTTTCTGAGCAAAACGAACAGCTAAATGAATACGCTCACATTGTTGCGCATGATTTAAAATCACCACTAAGAGGTATTTATGCTTTGTTAAGCTGGACGATTGAGGATTTTGAAGAGAAACTCGGAAATGATGGCCTTACAAACCTTAACCTAATGCAAGATAAGGTGGAAAAGATGGATCATTTAATTGATAATATTTTAAAATATTCAAGTATTGAACGAGGTGTAATTAAAAATGAAGTTCTAGATTTGAACACTCTCATCAATAATGTTGTAAGCATGGTTTATTGTCCTGACAATATAGAGATAAAAGTTGCTGAAAACCTTCCTTCCATAAATGCCAATGAAACACGCATACAACAATTATTTCAAAATATCCTTAGTAATGCTGTAAACTATACTGATAAAGAGGTTGGTTTAATAGAAATAAAATGGACAGAAAATCTTAGTCATTATATCTTTTCAATAAAAGATAATGGAATAGGTATCGCTAAAAAAGATCAAAAAAGAATATTTGATATTTTTAGTTCCTTAGGAAAACATAAAAGATCTACAGGAGTTGGTTTAAATATCGTAAAAAAAATAGTTGACATGTACGATGGTGAGATTTGGCTCGAAAGTGAATTAGGTATTGGAACAACATTTTTCTTTAGCATTAAAAAATAAATTATGAAAGTAGTTCAAGCATATAAGAAGTCTTCAACTTCAGAATGGATTTTTATTACTGAAAATCAAGAATTAAATAATCCATTGGTAATGGTTTTTGGAGGAAGAAAACTATTAGAAAACACCAACATATATAATGAGATAAAAGCAAAATTCCCTTACAATAATATTGTATTTGGCTCTACGTCTGGTGAAATTATTGAAGGGGAAGTATTTGACGATTCAATCTCAGTAACAATGATTGAATTTGAAAAAAGCAATTATATTATTAATCGTGATAATATTCTTGACTATAATAAGGATGCCAAAGCCTTAGGCAATGCCTTAACCAAAACATTCCCGAAAGAAAATCTTAAACACTTAATTATTATATCTGAAGGCAGTTTTGTAAATGGTAGCTCTCTAATTGCTGGTTTAGAAGATGATCTCCATAACAATACTGTTATAACAGGCGGTTTATGTGGCGATGGTTCGCGCTTTGAAACTACTTTAGCCTCTTATAATGAAAACCCAAAAGAAGGAGAAGTAATTGCAATAGGTTTTTATGGTGATAACCTAGAATTCTCTTTTGCCAGTGTAGGTGGTTGGAGTACCTTTGGCCCTGAAAGAATAATCACTGATTCTAAGGAGAATATTCTCTATAAAATTGATGATACACCTGCTTTGGATATATATAGCAAATACTTAGGCGATAAAGCTTCTGAACTTCCACAGGCTTCGTTATTATACCCTTTAAATATAGTAGCACAAGGTAAGAGTAAAGCAGTAGTAAGAACTATATTAAACATTGACCGTGAAAACAATTCTATGATATTAGCTGGTGATGTGCCTGTAGGCTCAAGAGTACAACTCATGATGGCCTCTTTAAACGGCATTGAATCTGGAGCCTACGAAGCTGCTAAATTAGCAATGACAGATCGCAAAAAGGAACCTGAATTTGCTTTTTTGGTAAGCTGCATAGGAAGAAAAATTGTATTAGACCAACGGGTGCAAGACGAAATTGATGAAGTTAGAGATGTTATTGGACTACAAGTTCCTGTAGCAGGATTCTATTCATACGGTGAGATGGCTCCTTTCCAAGGAGAAACTTCTTGCGAATTACACAATCAAACAATGACCCTAACCTTAATAAGTGAATAGTGAATCGTTTACTTCAAAGACAAATAAAGAAGAACCTCTCAAAAGAACTTCTGGAAGACAAGGCTATCCAGAATCTTCTTGAGGCTATAAATAGCTCGTATGAAAATTACGAAGATCAAATTTCAATGACTCAAAGGGCTATGAAAATAAGTTCTGATGAGTTATTTAGTGCCAATCAAAAGCTAAGGAAGGAGGCTGATACAAATAAAGAAACCATACAAAATATCCAGCAAATTGTTAAAACTCTTAATTTAAAATCTACCCACAATCCAAATGACAATTTAGAACTTACTGAAGTTGCCACCTATATAAAACAGCAATCTAAAGAAATTGCAATGGTGAGTAAGGAACGCGAGGAATTACTTAAAAATTTAGAGAAACGCAATCAAGTATTATCAGAATATGCACATATGGTTTCTCACGACCTTAAATCTCCGCTTAGAAATGTTAATTCAGTGATAAATTGGATTATGGATGACAATAAGGACCAAATTGATAGTACATGCACAAGCCACTTTGAACTAATTCTTCAGAACTTAGAAAAAATGGACTCGCTCATTTCGGGGATATTAGAATATTCAACAATAGATGCAGTAAATATTAAAAAGAATCTTATAGATATTGAAGGATTAATTGATGATATTACAAACAAACTAACAATTCCTGATGAAACAGAAGTAAGAATAGTAGGTAAATTACCCACTGTAGAAGGGAATCAAAATCTATTTTTCAAACTCTTTAGAAACATTATAGATAACGCAGTTAAGAATATTGTTAATAAAGAAGGATTAATACAGATCGGAGTTATAGACAAAAATACAGAGTGGGAATTCTATATTTCAGATAATGGAAAAGGAATAAAACCCGAATATCATGAAAAAATATTTGAGATATTCCAAAAGATAGATGATGATGCTACCGCTACTGGTATTGGTTTAGCAATTGTTAAGAGGATCATTGATTTGTATTGTGGTAAAATTTGGCTACAAAGTAAAGTGGGTTTAAATACTACTTTTTTCTTTACTCTACCTAAGTAAATATTTTATTGGCTTTAATTAAACTCTTGATCCATTAAAAATGGGATATTCTAGTCTATTAAGAATATCCCATTTTAAGTAATTCGTTTTTATGATATAAAAAAATCGACTTATAATATCACAACCTTCTTTGTATAAACTATATTATTCTTCGACAAAAGGTTTAACATGTAAACACCTTTTTGAATATTATCTATTGGCATTCTAATGGTTGAATTATAGAATTTGCCTTCCTTAAGTAAACTACCCGATAGGGAATATAATTGAACAACATCAGCATATTGGCAATCTATATTAATATAATCAGATGCTGGATTAGGATATACACTCACCAAGCTATCTTCTATTTTACCAACACTAGTTTCCTCATCAACAACAATGTAATTTTCAATTAATTTGATATCCAATCCATTATCGTTGGTAACTGTTAACTTTACGCTATAGGTACCTGGAGTATCGTATGTAAAACTAGGATTACGCTCGTTGGAATCAACGGTGCCATCATTATCAAAATCCCATTCCCATGCTGTTGGCATTCCTTCTGTTTCGTCGGTAAACTGAACCGTAAGCGGAGCTTTGCCAGTTGTTGCATCGGCTGTAAAAGAAGCTTCTGGAACTAAAACGGGCGTATTCTGGTTTTCAAACTCAAGATTATCTATAAAAAATAAGTTATTACTACCACTCACATTGGCTGATGCTACCTGAATACCAATTCTATCACCATTAGTGATACTAGGATCGGATGCACCATTGCGTGAAAAAGTTTTGGATAGACTTACCCATTTGCCCGTCTCAATACTTGAAATATCAAAATCAATCTTAGCCCATGGCTTATTCAGAATAAAGGATATTTCATTCACATTAGCATTAGCATCTTTCCAAATTTTAAAGGTGAGTGTATTGGCTCCTGATGGTAAATCTAATGAGCCATATGGCGACCAGATAGTTTGGTTGGATGAAATTGCCGCTGTTTGTTTCCAACGAAGGCTTAAATCACCATCGGCTACTTGATCAGTTTTCATACGCCATGGAGTAGAATTTGCAGCCCACCAATTTTGACTGCGGCCTTGAAAGTAAAAGGGACCTTCGAAACCTAATGCGTCAAAATATGGACCTTCTACTTCCTTCTGCCACAAACGCACGTAATCAATTTTGTATTCTCCAGCGTTGTTGGCTAAATCTTGCATACTTGGTAAGCCGTACCACGAAAACACTTCGGAGTCAATCCACATTTCTTGTGCATTGTTATGTGCCCACGCTTCTGTGGCTTCAAGCTCTGTACGTGGTTTAGTTCGCAGTAACTCTCCATTAAAGTAAATTTTAACTTCATCTTTACCCCATTCAAAACCATATACGTAATAATCGCTTGCTACCCGAACATCAAGAACTTCTTCATTCTTCCAAGGTTTATAATCGGCTGATTTATCTGGGTCCCAGCTAATCATATTTGTTCTGTATTTTCGTTCTAATTCTTCAGGTTTGTTTTCAGGATTACCAATTGGTCGCTTTCCATAGTTCTCTGTCATATCAATTTCAGAGTGGTAACCGGTAGTCCAGAAAGCATTGGTAACAGGCGCATCAGCCGCCTTGCACCTTACTTCTAAATATCCATAACGAAAGAATCGCTCGCTTAAAACACAGGCTTGTGTTATAGGTTTTGATTTATCCGCAGCAGTTGTTGACCCACCATACCAAGTACCTTCGTGCATTTCGTTGGCAAAGGCAAAATCAGGTTCCCATTGAGAAGTTAAAACCAATTCGCCATTCTCTACTTTCACATTATGTGGGGCAAATTGACCAGGTGCACGTCCTTTCCACTTATTGCGATAATCGCCATTCTCACCTAATATCCACCATTTGTTCTTGTTTAATTCGGTGCCATTAAATTCGTCGGATATTTCGTTATTTAAGATCCAGCCCTCTGAGTTTGTTGGATCGGAAGCCGGATAGTATTGGGCTTTGATAGTTGCTATTGAAGTCCCCATCAGAAATATTAAAACTAGGACTGCGTAGTTTTTTTTCGGTAGAAATTTAAGATTCATTTTATGTGTATTAATTACTAATATTCAGAATATCTCTCTCTTATGCCAAAACCATTATCATATGATTGATATAAATTGTTTCTAAAAGTATATTCAGCACACATAATGGATATTAATAAGCGTACATTTTATAGAAATATAAATTTATTAAGTAAAAGACATTACTACCATAAGTGCCACAAGGAAAGCAAAATACACTGACAGAAGAAAATGTAATAATCCAAAAGGATTAAATATACTTTCTAGGGAGGGAAATAGACTTACTAAAAGTTCTACTTATTTTTGGAGAGAGTAAACCTAAAATTGGAAAGCATCAATAGTGTTCCTGAAGAGCAATATAGATCTCCTGAAAGTTTTAAGGGACTTCCTTAAGAAAGGTAATATGTTATATAACTAAAAAAGCCACCTGTGTAATACAGATGGCTAAATAATATAGTTGATTTTCTATGTTGTTTTATGGACGTATCCCTGCATCTACTGCGGCTATTCCCATCGCATCTAAATAGAAAGTTTGCATATCGGTTGTAGGTACACCCGGATTATCGGATGCATATATTGAAAACTGATATCTATATTGCTCAGTGCTAGAACCACCAATTTGATTAGGGAAATTAGCAATGCTCTTAATAGTTACCCACTCGCCTTGCTTAACTTCAGATAAATCCCATTCGAATGCTACCTCAGTTGGCCATCCTCCTGTTTTTGGAGAAACATAACTGCGTATCTTTTGAATGGTTGACCCCGGCTCAATATATATTTTATGAGATACCTCGTAAGCACCAGGTGCAAGGTCTACTGATTGTTGCATTTGCATCCAACCTAAATTTGGTCTAAGTGGAGTTAAGGTTCCATTATACATCATTGAAGCCTCACCTTCGAACTGTTTTGTTTCTACTCTTGACCATTCAGCGTTTGCAGGATCTTGAGCTCCAACCCAGTATTGGTTCACAAACCCAGTTTGTGGGTTACCATTTCCATCTTCATAACCAGAATATTTTCCATCATCAGTAAGCTCATTATCGCTACCAGCAGGTATCGAAACTACTTGCGGAGTAAATGAAATCAATTGTCTTTCGTCCTTAGAAAGGATATTAGTTCCTGCTGCATCAAAGCTAACTTTGATCATATCGTCTCCATAAATCTCAGCTCCTAATTCGAGGCTAATACGGGTAGCATTGGATGGATCAACACTAACCCCTGTTACAGGGATAACAACTGGTGAAGTACCTAATTTCGAATTTTCTACAGTTACTGTGAATCCATTTTCTGGAGCACCACCTAAAGAAGCAACTTCACCTGTTACATTAAAGGCCAAAGTCTTTTGACCTGTCCACACAGCACCATCAGCATAAGTAAAATCTTTCTCTGATTGAACTACTTGTAACTTTAATGGAATGGGTTTTTGACCCGATCCTTTTGGTGCTCCTGTAATGTTGCGTTCAACTTTTAAGCTTCCTAAACCTGTTGTTTTATATCCATATACATTAAAATAAACCAAGGCTACTGAATCTGTTTTCACATCTGGTTCTGTATTATTTCTAATCGTCCAGGTTCTGCTATCTGGCTGCTTAAATTCAGGATTTTCTTCCTTAGTTAAATCAATAAACATTAGGCGTTCACCTACTTGTACGTCTACTGATTTCCATGTATCAGAATTTTCAACATTAACTGTATCCTCTCTGCTCACTTCAACTAAAACCTCACCTGCAGATACCGACCCATCAGTACCTTCAATTACTCTACACACTTTAAACGCAGGTTGAACAGGTGCATAAACATCAACCACAAAAGAGGTGTCAATTACCCAGTTTCCTTCGGCATTCATTTTAGAGTAGATTGGACGAGCTCCATTAAATGCAACCGAATCAGGAAACTCATTGTATAAACTTACGGTAGTACGGCCTGACTTTCCAAAGTATACACGAACGCCTTTATCATCGCTAACCAATCCTTTTTCTGTATCTAAGAATAACTCAAGGCTATCACCCTGATCTGCTTCCTTTAAGAGAAAATTAGCTCCTTCTTGTATGCGCCACTCATGGCTAAGTTCTCCAACCGAAGCATCCATAAACCCTATTATTTCGCCTTCTTGTGCAAAATACTCTAAAGCACCTGGCATACTTGTATACCATTTTACATCAGATACAGGGAAAGGTTGCTCATACTCATCTTTACAACTGAACATTGTAATGAGTGAGAATAACAATATATATATATTTAATTTTTTCATTTTTCTTACTTTAAAATATATTACAATTCAGTATTACTTTGCTCCTCCGTACTAGGTATCGGTAACCAAGCATGTCTATCGTAAATGAAATTTTCCGCAGCTTTCTCATAATCCGTCACTAATACTTCATCAGGATTTGATGGGTCAGAAACTCTAGATATTGTACTCCATTTTTTTACGGCATCTCCGTTAATTTCACCATACTCAACTTCATAGTTTTGAGTATAGAATTTTTCTTGAGCATGCATTTTAAAATTCGATTCTAACATACCCCAACGGCGTAAATCGAACCATCTGATACAATGCCCTTCAATTGAAGTCTCTAAAGGTTTCTCTAAATTTTGTAAACGCGATAATAAACTTGCTTGATCATAATCTGCAACATCAAGTTGAATTAACGCCCATCTGCGGCGAATATCATTAATCTCAGCAATAGCCTCGCCTATTTTATTTTGATAGATATAACACTCGGCTAACATTAATTTTAAATCAGCTAAACGATTTACTACTACATTTTTACCTGATCGTTGAACACCTCCTGGGAGGTCTGTTTCATCAGCTAAAATATCATGATTATTGTAGTGCTTATAACGTCCAAAACCATTTTGTGTCTTTTTTGACTCTCCTGGAAAAGAATAAGCCTTGTGAAAAACCTCAGTATAATAAGGTGTATAATCATCCTGCACCATACCCATCATTGCACTAGCTCTGCGAGATACTTTACGGGTAATTTCTATATCTTCAATATCAGGCTCACCTCCGGGTACTGGGGTATATATTTGTGCTGTTACTTTATTTCTATCATCATTAAGATCCATTTCTTCGTTATGATAGGCATCAATCATCCATAAAGATGGGAAAACATGATTGTCGTTAGATCCCTTACCGTTAAATGAGAATGCTAAACGGGTATGTAAACCATCTTCGCCCCAAGTATTATACTCTGTATTATATGCATTAGAAAAGGCAATTTCAAGTATCGATTCTTTATTCATCTCACCAGCAGTGGTAAATAAAAGATTCAAATCTTCTACCAATTCGTATTGATTTGAACTTTCAACAAATTCAAACATCTCAACTGCTTTCTGAATTAATTCAGCATTGGGCTCTCCACCCGGATTAGCTAAAGTAGCTTCGTACAAATAACTTGTACCTAAAATGGTAGCTGCTGCTCCTTTTGTAGCACGACCTTGATTGGTTTTATCATAACTTAATGGTAAGTTATCGAATGCATATTGAAGATCTTCTCTAAAGAACTTGATTACATCTTCAGACTTTGATAAACCCTGATTGTATTCTTCTAGACTACCTGGAACTATATCTTTTATAATTATATCCCCTTTGTTAAACGCAGAATGAATATAAAAGTGATATAAACCTCTTAAAAAACGAGCTTGTGCCATTTGAGAATCCCATTGTTCTTGACTTGAAATATTCTCAAGATTCTCTAGCGCACTTATTACTTGGTTTGAACGAAATATACCTAGGTATAGAATCTCCCATTTTTTAATAATACTAATGTGCGAATTGGTATATGAATGGTAATACCATACAGAACCTTTACCAGGATAATTTGGGCGACCAAAACCTGGCGTAGCCATATCTGATCGGGGTGCTTCCTCAACAATATTTAAAGCAAAATCACTAGCTAAAGCTGCATATGCTGCACTTAAAGTACTATTTGTTTGATTCAAATTCTGCCAATAATTGTCTTTATCAGATTGATTAGGGTTAACCTCATCCAACCAATCTGTACATGAGCTAAACATCAGTACTACTGATGCAAATGCTATATATTTAAATGTTTGTAATTTCATTTGTTTACGAATTAAAAGTTAACATTAACACCTACAGAATACAACGACGTTACTGGGTAATTACCTTTATCTAAGCCTCTATTGGCAACATTTCCACCAACCTCTGGATCAAACCCTTCATACTTCGTCCATGTTAAAGGATTTTGAGCTGTTACAAAGAATCTACACTTAGCTAGCTTCAATTTACTTAATGCCTCACTTGATAAGGAGTATCCTAATGTGATGTTTCTTAATCTAACGTAAGACCCATCTTCTACCCATAAATCTGTATATCCATTGAAGTTTGCATGATCACCAGGCTCTCCTCTGTATGATGGAATATTTGATGATGTATTGTTAGGTGACCATTGAGATACCATATCTTCATGGCGGTTCCAAGCGTAAGCTGTTGCTTTTGCACCATTCATAATTTCATGACCCAATGCGGCATAAAACTGAAATGATATATCAAAGCCTTTATAATCAGCTGCAATATTTAATGATGTTTCATATTCTGGTAAACCACTTCCGTGATAAGTACGGTCTTTATCTGTAATTTCTCCATCACCATTAGAATCGCGGTACATTAAGTCACCCATTCGCGCAGTAGGATCAAGCTTTTGATATTCAACCAACTGCTCTTCAGTTTGCACTACCCCGTCTGTTGGATATAAGAAAAATGCACCAGCCTCATAACCTTCAGCTAAAACAGTAACCCTTGAAACAGCTGTTTTTCCAGCAATTAAACCGTTATCATTTAGGAAGGTAAAGCCATCTAAACCATTAACTTTAGTTACTGTATTGTCGTTAGTTGAGAAGTTAGCTCCAAAGTTCCACTTTACTTTACCAGTTCTTGCTTTATAGTTTGCAGATAACTCTATACCTTTATTGGTCATGTTACCAATATTTAAATAAACCAAGCTACTTTTTGGAGTTTGCATCCCTGTGTTTGGAAGTGATCCGTTTGAACCAGCTACCTCTACAGGCATCAACATATCTCTTTTATCTGTTTGATAATATTCTGCAGAGAAGGTAATTTTATTTTTAAGGAAGGCTAAATCAAGACCAATATTACTTTGAATGGTTGTTTCCCATTTAACATCAGCGTTAGCAAATGAACTTTGGGCACTTCCGTAAACTTGTTCTCCTCCAAAAATATAATCAACACCATTAACAATACCTGCTGAGAATGAATAAGGGGCAAAGTTTTGATTACCTACCTCACCATAACTGGCACGAAGCTTCACATTATTCATTGTACTTTTTAATCCTGAAAAGAAACTCTCATCAGAAATATTCCAACCTACAGAAGCCGATGGAAAGGTTCCCCAACGATTCTCTTCAGAAAACTTAGATGAACCATCGCGACGCAAACTAGCACTTAATAGGTATTTTCCTTTATAATTATATTGAGCACGACCAATAAAACCTAGTAATCTGTTGGTATAATCATTACCTAAAGATGATGCATATGGGTTTGATACAGCGCCATCAATAACTTTAATTTCGTTATTTACCACTCCATCTTTACTAGCTCTAAAATTACTGAATGTATATATTTCAGTAGACTGACCCGCATACAACGTCATGTTATGCTTACCGTTAAAGGTTTTATTATATGTAGCACCAAAGTTAAAGTTGGTGGACATTTGGTGAGAAGCCGTATTTGTAGAATAACTATCTCTGATAGGATCACTAGTTAAATCACCTTGATCATCATACACTTCTTGGAATGGGCTAAATTGATGTTGGTAGTTGTTAACCCCTCTAACAGCACCTCGAGCATTTACACTTAAACCTTTCATCACTTGAAATGCAGCGTTTACGTTTGCAAAAGAAGTATTTCGTTTTGTTACATCTTCATTTCTAAAGCTACTCAATACCCAATTTACATTTAATGCTTCGTTAGGACTACTACTATAAATTGGCTCATCACTATCAAAATCTAACTCTTGGTTAGTTGGATGATATTTTATAGCCTGCGTTACAATACCTCCTGGCGGACGAGCTATCTCTTCTAAAGTCATACCAACGTTAGCATTAATAGTCCATCTATCATGCTTATAGGTAGTATTAATACGAGTATTAAAACGATCGAAACCCGAATTTACTAATACACCATCTTGCGAAAAATAACCTAATGTTACATTGTATGAAAGATCCTTTGTACCACCTGACATATTTAAACTATAATCCTGAGTAGCTGCATTATCAACATATACATAATCTGAAAGATTCGTATTATTCTGGAAGAAATAAGGAGAACGCAATAATCGTAATCGAGCTTCATCATCATATACGCCTGATACATGGTTTTGCTCTAACAAATCAGCATAAGTTTGTTCAGATGCATTCATTAGAGGTGTAGCCGAACGAATATTTTGAATACCATAACTTGCATTAAAACTAATGCGCATTGAGCCTTCTTTACCTTGTTTTGTGGTAATTAAGATAACCCCTGCAGCACCTTGAGTACCATAGATGGCACAAGAAGCAGCATCTTTTAATATATCAATTGTTTCAATTTCGTTAGTACTTAAGCGAGGATCTCCTTCTTGAGGAACACCATCAACAACATAAAGTGGCGTATTACTACCGTTAATAGAACTTACTCCCCTAATTAAAATACTAGCACCTTCTCCTGGCTGACCCGACGCTGCAGTTACATTAACCCCAGCTACTAAACCTTGTAAAGCATTACCTAAATCTGAAGTTACTACTTTGGTAATTTCTTCAGCCTTAACCTGAGCTACAGCTCCTGTTAACTCCTTTTTCTTTTGAGTACCATATCCAATAGCAACCACTTCATCCAAACCAATAGTCTCAGGACTTAGCTTTACATTTATACTTGCCCTATCCACGGTCAATTCTTGAGTTTCCATTCCAATAAAACTAACAACAAGAACATCTCCCATTTTAGCTTTAATATTATATTGACCATCCATATTTGTAATTGTACCATTGGTTGTTCCTTTTACAACAACACTAACGCCTGGCACTGGCAACCCATCTTCGGTGCTGGTTATCACACCTTTTATCATAGAAATTTGAGCTTGTGCATTCAAACTAAAAAGCATTAGTCCAAGCACCATTGATAGCAGAAATAAATTCCTCGCTTTCAAACTCCCGGATTTTGATTGTTTCATAAACATAGTTTTATGTGATTTATTATACTTGAAATTCATTTTGATTAGTTTTAGTGTTTAGGTTAAATGGTTTTTTCATACGCTCATATTTTTACTGTTATTTCAATTTTATTGGTTAATTTTTGTGTTTTTATATTAATTTATGTTGCAAATTAAGTCCATTATCTCGTCAGTATATTCCTATATTTTACCTCAAACAAGCACTTTTTTACCCTCTATTATTTTTGAGAAAGAACCTTTGTATTTTAATTAATGAGCCATGCCTAGCATAAAACTCAATGAAGTTTTCGGGCTTACTAAATATTCAAAAAGAGCCGTTAACTAATTTTCACATTCAAAAGTAACTACGTTAAAAACATTGAATATAAACTTGCATACATTTGGTGTAAGCCACAGTACAAAACGCTAACTACCAATACCTTGAAGTTGAATTATTAGCTTAGGAAATAGGAATAAATCAATGGTTAAGTGAACAAACATTAATATCTAATGCAGATCAAATGGTTTGATTAAACTACAAGTACACCACTTTTACTATTAGACATAAAAAAGCCTAGTGAATAAATCCACTAGGCTCGTTTTAATATTTGGTAAGATATTTTGCATCTATTATGGCTTACATTATCTAGCTTATCTTAAGCCATAATTTTCAAAAGGCGCCTGACCGTATTTTGTAATCTGCCATTTACAGATTGGAACCGAAGAAATCCTAAATAATCCTTATAATGAGAAAAGAAATACTCTTTAGTGAGTAATATGAGAGTTTTGTATTAGCAGTAAATTTTAAGCATAAAAAAAGGGATTTCAACAACGGTTGAAATCCCTTTCATTTAAACTAAACCACATTTGTTATAAAAAACCAATTAGATTCTGAATCATGCGGCTATTATTATTGTGGTATCAAATCATATTATCATTACTTGACAAGCAGCTTCACGGTTTGATTATTATCTGCTTTAACAAAATAAACTCCAGATGGAAAGTCTGAAATATTCATTGTATGTTTTATCCCTGCTGGTATAAGTTCAGATTTCACCATTGTTCCATTTGAGTTATATATGGCAATTAAAGTTTCATCCTTAACCATATTTAATGCTTCTATTGAAATAATATCACTAGCTGGATTTGGAAATACCTTTAATGTAGCCTTTCTATTATCCGGAGTTAACAGATTCTCAGAAGCACTGGCTGATTTTAAAAGGCTTCCATCGCTAACTTTAACAAACTGCCATTGGGTCCAATTTAAAGTAACAGAAGTAGGGCGCTGTCTTAGAGCACTTCTATTTGAAAGATCCACTTCCATAACATCAGCGGTCGATGGTCTGAAATATTGCGCAGTTTGCCTGTTTTTTAAATAAAAGAAATTACTTGAACTTGAAACTTTCTCCCATTGTGTCCAATTGTTCTGTGTTTGGCTTTGTATCATTATACTCCCATTACTATTATCTGTAGGTCGTAAATACATTCCCGTTTCCGCATTCTTCAAATGAAACCATCCGTTACCTGCATCAACAACTAACCATTGAGTATAATTATCAGTACTAAGTGTTGCATGTTTAACCTGTGAACCTTCTATATTATTTAATGGTCGAATATCTTTTCCTGTATGTCTATTACGGATATAAACATTTTCAGAATTATTGCCTCCTGAAGAACCACTGGATGTAACATTAACTGTACATTTTGCTGTTTTTCCGTTAGTTGTTGTTACGGTAATAATGGCTGTTCCAACAGACTTAGCTGTAACTACTCCTGAGCTTGTAACTGTAGCTACTGATGTTTTTGAAGAGCTAAAAGTAACTGATTTATTAGTTGCGTTTTGTGGACTTACAGTAGACACAAGTGTAAATGAAGCTCCTGTATTTAGGTTTTTTGTTGATGAAGATACGCTTACTCCTGTAACTTCAATATCATCAGATTCTATCTTTTCCCACACTCGCACATAATCAACATACATGGTTGTTGGTATCTGAGATAGCTTCGCATTTGCATCAGGATCGGTTACCGGATTCACTGCATGGTTTGCATTATCGTAAAACTTAACAAATGGCTTACGCAAACCGAGTGATAAAGTAATATTCATTGGACGTTTCCAATAAGTATTAGGTTTTCGTGCAACCTCATTCCCATCGACATACCAAATAATTTCTGAGTCGTTTACTTCACATCCATAAATATGAAATTCGTCTCGAGGATCCCATGGTGCTCTCCATTTGTTTAATTGAGTTTCTTTGTTTGGTTTTGGTCTTAACCAAACATCCTGCCCATTTTGCTTTACCACGGCATGAAGATTTAGGTCCATATCATAAATATCATCCTGGATACCTTCAAACCAATCAAACTGTTGCAGTTCAACAACATCAACCTCGCAATACACAGGTTCCCCTTCTGCTGCGTTTCTATCAAAATCACTAAACAACCAAAAGGAAGGACATACACCCTCACCAATTGAAGCGCCTTTAATTTTAGCTTCATAATAGCCATTCGTCATTGTACGATACGACTTTAGAATACCAGATTCAAAGTAAGTACCGCCATTGGGAACATTACCAGCATTATGTGTCATGGTAAGTTCAGCAACACCATTATTTATCTTAACATTGTTTTGATTATCCCACTTCCAACCAGTGGTGTTAGGCAAGCCGCTACTTTTAATCCATTTGTTCCAATTGGGTGTATCATCTGCAAATTCGTCTGATATACTCCATAATATTTTCCAATTATCAGATCCACCATCTGATTTTGTAGGCTTTTGAGCCCATAATTGTAAACTCATTCCTAGTAACACTACGAATGCTAATAAACCTTTTTTCATGATTTAAATTTTAAATTAGTATTTAGTTAAATGCTCTTTAACCTCAGATATATGAGGCTATTAGCATTTGATAATTAAATACAAACTTATATTATGATGAAACCATGTTGTTGCTCTAATCCTTTAATGTGTTGCTCCTATTCATTTAGTAGCTAAGAATAAAATTATTCTGAACACATATTCATGTTAGACACATTTTGCGTACTTATTTGCATATTGAGATGGAGATACTTTATATTTTTTCTTAAATGCATTGCTAAATGCTGACTTACTTTCATAGCCAACCATAAATTGCACCTCAACCACTCTTAAATTATTACTCGATAAAAGCTGTGCAGCTCTTTTTAGTCTAAATTCTCTTATAAAGTTACTCGGATTAAGATTAGTAAGGCTTAATATCTTTTTATAAATATGACCTTCACTTATACCCATATAGTCGCTAAGTTTACTTACTGAGAATTGAGAATTTGACATTTCTGCTTCAAGCACTTCTAACAACTTACTTAAAAACACTTCATCGGCATTAGTCACAGAAATTTCCTTTGGATCTAAACTCATGCTGTTAGTAAATATCGCCTTTAAATTACTGCGTGAACTTATAAGATTATCTACAGTTGCTATTAATACATCTATATTAAAAGGCTTTTCTAAATAAGTATCAGCTCCTATTTTTAAACCATCGATATGATTATGGTCGGAACTGTATGCTGTTAATAGAATAACTGGAATATGACTGGTTTCGATATTAGTTTTAATATGTTTACAAAACTCAACCCCATCCATATTTGGCATTATAACATCACTTATTATTAAATCAGGATTATACTTTTGCGCCATTAATAAACCTTGTTCGCCATCATTGGCTTGAATTGTTCTGTATTTCCATTGCAATTCAGCTACCAATAGAGTTCTAATATCTTTGTTATCATCAACAATTAGCACAAGCGGTCTTTGGTCGTCTCCATCAATAATCTCAACTACTTTTCTCTCCCCGTCTTTACTGTTTAATTTATTTGAGAGAATATTTACTCTTTCATTAATGGATTCGGATAATGTATATGCTTTATCCTTTTTTTGAAGATGTTTAGAATTAGTGAGAGCTGATAATTGAATAGTAAAAATACTGCCTACACCAAGCTCTGATTTTACCGTCAGCTTGCCTTTGTGCAATTGAACCATTTCGTTGGTTAATGCTAAGCCTATTCCTGAACCATGAAAAACATGTGATTCTGAGTTATCTATTTGCATAAACCTATCGAATATATACTGAATCTTTTCCGCTTCAATACCAATGCCCGTATCCTTTACCGAAATAAACAGATAATCGTTATGTGTATCGATACTCAATTCTATTTCTCCTCCTTCTTTGGTAAATTTAAAGGAGTTTGATAATAGATTGTAGATTACAATCTCCATCTTTTCAGCGTCAATTGGTATATACAACTCATCAACATCGCAAGTAAAAATTAGCCTAATTCTTTGTTGAACAGCAATGGTTTCGAATATATTAAGTATCCCTCGAAAAAAAGGCACTACATTGATCATTTCTAGATTAAGATCTAATTGCCCCTGTTCTAATCTTCTAAAATCAATAAGTCTATTTACTAAATGCAATAACCTATTCCCATTTTTCCGCATCATTTGAAATAGTAAATGATAATCGCTAATTACCACATTACCTTTTAAGCTTAGAAGTTTTTGAAGCGGCACCAACAAAAGCGTAAGGGGCGTTCTAAATTCATGAGATACATTGGTAAAAAATTGCAGCTTCGTTTGATTAATCGATTCTATTTTTGAATTTAGTTTTTCTAACTCATTACGTTGTATTATTAATTCTTTGTTCTGATTACTCAAGGTTTGTTTCTGCTCTAAAATTTGATTCCTTTGGGCTTCGAGTGTTTTTTTCTTATGAGAAAGTATTCTATTTTTATTTTCAAGTTCAAAGCGAATACTCTCTAAATCATTATTTGCAATTTCTAGTTTAATGGTTCGTTCTCTAACGGTATTTTCTAGGAGTGTTGTTTGTTGCTTCAATAGTTTTAACCTTTGCTTATAAATAACATAGAGTAACGTAAATAAGAATAACATAACTAAAAAACGAAACCACCAAGTAGCCCAAAAAGGAGGATGCACCTCTATTTTAAAACTGGTTCCGTGCTCATTCCATACTCCATCGTTGTTAGAAGCTTTTACTTTAAAAGTATAATCGCCAGGTGGCAAATTGGTGTAATTAGCATACCTTTTCGTCTTACAATAAACCCATTCCTTATCAAACCCATCTAACTTATAAGCATATTGGTTTTTTTCTGATGATGAATAATTTAAAGCTGTAAATTCTATGGTGATTACATTATGTTCATAATTTAAATATATTTTATCCACCAATGAAATGTGTTTATCAAGAATACCATCCTGGGCTCCTACCTCCACACTTTCATTATACAATAACAAATCGTTTACAACCACCTTCGGGGCTAAGGTATTATCAACAATATTATTGGGGTGAAACAAATTAAAACCGTTAGATCCGCCAAATAATAACTCCCCATCTCTGGTTTTGCAGCCTACATAATCCGCAAAATCATTATTCTGAAGACCATCTGTTTTATGGTAGCTTTTAAAAGAATTTTTCAGTTGGTTATAACATGAAATGCCGTTATCAGTGCTAAGCCAAAGTTTATTATCACCATCAACTAATATTTTACAAACATTATTACCGGGTAAACCATCCTTTTGAGTATAAAACGTAAAAGATTGAGATCTAACATTAAACTTGCTCAATCCTGCTGCTGTTGCTACCCAAGTATTTCCTGTATTATCTATACAGATATCGTTCACCTTATTGCTCGTAATTTGTAACGGACCATTATTTCTATTTACAAATTGTTTATGTTTACCACTTTCAATATTGTATAAGTATATTCCATTATTGGCTGTACCAAGCCACAGCTTATTGTTATTCGCTTTTTTAATTGAAGTTACAAAGCAATATCCTTCAATTCGTTTAAATGAATAATTGGATGTATCAAACGAATACAGATTTTGTTGAGTAGCTACCCAAACCTTATCATTTTCAACATAAATATCGGTTATGCAACGTGCTTGAATAGACTGATCATCGAGTATTGGACACTGCCTAAACCGATTGGTTCTTTTATCCAATATATTTAATCCTCCTCCCAAAGTACCTACTAATAACAAATAATCATTGAGCTGATTTATTACTGATATATACTCGCTATTTAAAGCTCCTGAGGTACGAGCAGATGCTTTATAATGAGTAAATGTTCCTGCCTTTTTATTAAAACTGCTTAAGCATCCTCCCTCCTTAGTGCCAACCCAAATAACTCCATCCCTATCTTCAAATAATGCTCTCACATTATTATTGAGTAAACCATCTTCTTTGAAATTAACCTTGTAATGATCAAAGCGCTTCTCTTTATTGTCGATGTAATTAACTCCGGACTTTAAGGTACCTAACCACATTATGCCATCATCACCTTTATGTATGCACGACAAACTACGAGTACTTAAACTTTTCTCATCATAAATATTAGGCTGATACAATGAAAACTCCTCTAGTTTAACATTATAAATGTACAAACCTGCTGATGCCATTGCGATATAAATGTTACCATCATCTCCTTCCTCAATTCCACTAACGCGATTGTAACTAAGATGTCCTGATTTTATACTATAGTTGATGCTGTTATCCATGCTTTTATTTGGCAGACAATACAAACCGCTATTCAAGGTCCCAATCCAGATATTACTTTTAGAGTCGGCATATATATCAGACACATCTTTAATGTGATGGCTATTTTCAACGAAAGAGAACTCATTGGTTATACTATTAAAATGGTAAAGTCCTAAATTGCTCCCAATCCAAATTTTATCCCCATCAGGATACAAACAATTAATTTCTACATTATCCAATGTAGCATTAAAAGCATCTAATTGATAAGATGCTAAAAACTGTTTAGAAGTAACATCAAATTTATCGAGTCTGTTAGATCGGGCTAACCATAAAAAACCCTCTTTATCAAAGGATAAGTCATTTACTCTTTGATAATAATTAGCATCAACACGGATGTTTTTATTATAGTATCGGGTGATGCAATCTTTTTTAAGATTATAAGAACAAAGTCCCTGTTGTGTGCCTATCCAAAGATTTGAATCGCGAGCCTCTTCAATGCAAAGAACTATATTATTTGAGATGCTATTTCTATTTTCAGAACTAGCCAGAAAGGTTTTAAATTCATAAGCATCATACCTATTCAAACCATAATAAGTACCAACCCAGATAAAACCTAATTTATCTTGATGTATACAATTGATTTTACTTGATGATAGACCATCTTCGGTTGTCAACTTCTTAAAATTAATCCCAAACGCCTTATAAGAACTCATAAGACTAAAAAGTAGGATAATTGCGAATAACTTTTGGGTGTAGGTTTTTTTCACGTTGTTTTTATTAAGTCATAGTACCAAAAACACCATCAAATGATTGATATAAATTACTTCTATTGTGTTTCAACTTCTCTATAAAATATCAATGTAGCTATGGCTATACATCTATTTAATGCATTGTTGAAACCCAATATAATTCAAGTTATTTATCAATCATTTAATAATGCATTTGGTATAAATCTTAAACTATTAACGTAAAAATGCAAGCCTATGTTATAAATAATGAATTCTTTTTAATCACTGAAAGACAATGTTGTCCTAAATAATATTATGTATTGGGCTCTTTGCCCAAACCTGCCTGCCGGCAGGTAGGCCCAACTTCATTTCTTGCCTTGAAGCAAGAAACGGAAGCAAAGAAATTCAAGGCTGCTTTCCAAAAAACTTTTTTATTTATTTGAAGCTTAAGTGCGGCTGACGGATCTAAGAGCAAAGCTCTCAGCTAGCCAGTCTTACTAAAGCTTCAAATAAAACAAAAGCCTTTTGTAAAGAGGCCATCCTGACAAGGCGCTTAAATACAAGCCGACGAAAAAACACATTCTAATAACAAACTATTCATTAGTAGCTTAGCCTTAAGCTTAAAAATCCTTTAGTACGCTATTGACTGAAAGACAATAATTTCAGATTACTATTTCGCAACTACCTCTACCAAATTAAGAATGCAAATGGAATTTAATTGTAGTACTATTAAACAAGCTAATGGACTAAGATATTTTAATTCTATTGCACTATCGTTCTTACTAAACGAACGTAGTGACTAAACCGAACCACATCACCCTGTGGGCCGTGTCCTGCGCTGTAATCTTTACCATCATCTGTTTTAGGATCGCTACGTTGTGCCCCTGCTCCGTGCACATCAATTGGTGTTGTTGCTCCTTCAGGGAAGAAACCTAAGGCTTCGCCAAAACAGATGTATACTGCCGAGGCTGAGGATTTCAAATTTAAATGGGTAGTACTACTCCAAAAAAATGGATAATCTTCTAAACCACCTTCAACAGTAATTTTTGATATATTAAAAATTGGATCGATGGCAGCACTATTTGTGGCCTGCGGTGAACGCGTATAATCTAATATACTGTGCAATTCTTTGGCATTGGGCACTCTCCAATCGGAATAGCCCAAATACTTTTCTGCATTTTTTTCCTGAGCCCAGGCTAAAGCATCTTTCCATTCCATAGCCATTCCACTATCATTCTTATCCCACATTAAACCTGTAGCCTTATCCGAAACGGTGTTATCAGTAGTTTCTTCAAAATCATTTTTCCCGTAATCAGTATTGCCTCGTACTAGCTTTACAGAGTAATCTTTCTCTTCTCCTTTCGACACATAAGGGTAACCTTTTATACGGCCATCAGCTAAATTTAGTCCAAATAAGGTTTCATCTTTACCCATTGTTACGCCGTTATATTTAGTACTACTATAGTATTGCACATCAATGGCTCTATCTCCATTGCTGAAATAATCAAAGTCGAAGTAGGTATTATCAATAAAAGGAATGGCATTGGATGGTGGCACTGCTTCCATATCGGCACTACTCACATCGGTACCATTAAACTGCATAAGCGAGTATAACTCCTTAATGGTAGGAATGCGCCAATCGTTATATTCCCCCTTATTTTTCTCTTCTAAATAGGCAAGAGCCTCTGAATGCGTTAAACGTTGGTAGATTTTCTCCCAAATCAAGCCTGTAATATTATCTGTTACAGTACCATCGGCATTACTTGTATAGGATGGTGAATTGTTAGTAAACTGAGCATCTTGCCCATAAAAGGCTTCTCCCTCTTTTGGAGCTACTGCTAGAACTTGAGCATTATCGTAAAAAACCGTTTGCTTGGTATCTACAATCGGATATTTTAAGCTTAATACAATATCGTTATCATCAGGAGTAGTAACTTCTTCGTCTTCTGGAGACTCTACACCGTTGTTGTCATCATCGCTACACGATAATAGAAATATACCCATTAGAAGTAGTAAAATATATGGCTTTTTCATAATTTATAAAGTATTAAGTTATTCATGCGAATCAAGAGTTGAGCATATTAGTAAACACTAAAGGATTTCATCCCTTAAACCCTGACTTACTTTTCTTTGCTTGATCAAAGAAAGTAAGCAAAGAAAATCAAGGCTGCTTTTTAAATACCTTTTTTATTATGCTAAAACTTAAGTGCGGCTGGGTGATCATCGAGCGAAGCTCTCTGCTTCCCAGTCTTACTAAAGTTTTAACACAAACAAAAGCTATTTAAAAATGAGGCCAATAAAACGAGGCGCTCTAAATAAATGCTTCAACCATTGATTTACATTATTCATTAATTATTTTATTGGCTTCGCTGATTAGTTGCTGTTTGGCTTGAATATCGTCTGAATTTGTACTGCTATATAAATCTGTTGTTTCATAAGGATCGTCTATCAAATTATATAGCTCATCATCTTTATCGTTATTACTTATGAGCTTGTAAGTTCCATCAGAAATAGTGTATCTGTAATCATCGCCATGATCTACTTCTGAGAAATTATAGCTTCGTAAACCTGTAGCTTCACTGGTAAATAAGGATTTAAAACTATAACTATCCTGATATTGGCTAATACCAGCTCCTGCGATATCAGCAATAGTTGCAAAAAAATCAGCGGAGCTAATTTGGCTCTCGTCTCTTACATTCTTTCGGCTTAGGCCTTTACCAGAAACAATAAGTGGCACGTTGATACCTCCCTGATAAATGGAGCCCTTGGCTTTTCTGCCTCTATATGGTAATTGCAATACGTTTTTATCTGTTCCGTTATCGCCCAAGAATATAATAATGGTATTCTCTCGTGTATCTTCATCCATTGAATTAAGCAGACGTCCCATTTCATGATCTAAACTTTCTATCATGGCCAGATACATGGATAACTCCGTATTTTCAGCCTCGTTTTGTTGATGTAAATCAGAAGGAGGATAATGAAATGGTGTATGTGGCGCTGAATAAGCCAGCCAACAAAACCATGGTTTGCTTTGATTTTTAATCCAATCAATGGACAAATCAGTAATTTTTGTGGTATTATAAATTTGGCATGTTTCCGATTTACCATTCTGTACCAAATTCCAATTATTATAATCATCTAAGGCACCACTCATAGAACCAGCAAAGTATCCAATTCCAAAATCATTAGGTGCCCCAAGTTCACTATTTTTAGACAAGTGCCATTTACCAATTAAAGCTTGCGTATAGGCTGAATCTGTTTTGGCATTTATATACTGCTGAATAGATTGCTCTGTTTTTGAAAGGTAAGACTGATTAACACTCAATATCCCTGTTCTGCTACCATATTTACCTGTTATTATTGAAGCTCGTGTGGGCGAACAAACTGGGTACGCCCATGCATTATCAAAGGTAATGCCATCTAGAGCTAAAGCTTCCAAATTGGGCATGGCTGGCTGTATTTCTCCTTCAGTATACATGGGGCAAGCATCGAGCCCCATATCATCCGCTATAATTAGTAGAATATTTGGTTTTATGATTGAATCATTCTCAATACCTTCATCAATATCCTCTTCTTGGTTTTCGAGCGTACTGCTCTTTTTACAAGCACCGAGAAATAATAAGATTGAAATTATCCAAATAAGGTTTTTCATAAGACATTAATTTATCCATTAACAAGATTACGCATATTTATATATACGCATACAATGTTGTCCTAAATAATTTATGTATTGGGCCTGCCTACCGGCAGGTAGGCCCGACTTCATCCTGAAACAATTAAGAATACTCAATTCTTAATCGTCCCGATATTTTAAACTCGCACTTTTTCGTGCCTCAAAGTGCTCAAACAGCTTACGTTTTTTAACCGTCAAATGCGAAGCTATTCATGAAGCCCTTTAAAATTAGACTTCCCTGAATAATTCAATCCTGTTTTTTGGTTCACTGGCTGAGGTCGATACTAAACAAGCCGTGCAGTACATTGTATAAAAACTTCTAGGATGCGATTGATACTCATATAACGGAAAATTGTTTATTTAATTATTCTTCGAACTGCCCTACAGTGGTTAAAAACACTAACCAAATCGCCTTGAGGCCCTCGATAAATTGGATAGGCCGATGCTGCGCCTGTTTTAGGGTCACTTCGTTGCGAACCTGCGCCGTGTACATCCATTAGCTCACCTCTCATTTTCCCTAGGGATTTCCCAAAAGCAATATAGGTAGCGTTACTATATGGTTTAGGCCCATCGAGGTGCGAAGTTGTTGCCCAAAAGAATGGGTAATGTCCTTTATTGTTTTCAGGATCTTTTATTTCTGAGATTTCGAAAACCGGATCTATGGCAGCAGAGTTGCTTGCCATGGGGCTTCTTTGATAATCAACTATACTTTGCAATTCCTTAATGTTTGGCAGATGCCAGTCATCATAGCCCGCTAATTCTAGTTTCTCGCAATATTCAATTGATTTTTCCCAATCGCGGGCTTCACCATCATCCGATTTTTGCCACATTAAGCCTGTTGCATAATCGCTTATGGTACCATCCCCATTATCCACAAAGCTATTTTTTCCGTATTCTGAGTTTCCCCTCACCAAACGAAAATACATTTTATTGGCCTCACGAGCTCTTGGTTTTACTGCAGGATACCCCTTTATGCGACCATCTACAAAATTAACCCCAAAAATTGTTTCATCAGCACGCATGGTTTTTCCGGTATATATGCTAGATGACCATGTTTGTGCATCAATAATTCGCTCCCCCTTTGACACATCGCCAAAAGGCTGAGAAAAATAATTGGTATCGATAAACAGAGCCTGCACCTTATCTCGCTTTAATTGACCAGTGAATTGAATTAAGGAATAGAGTTCTTTTATAGAAGGTAAACGCCAATCATCGTATCCTCCTAAGGTAGATTTTTTAGCGTACTTCACAGCTTCTGCGTAAGTCATCTTCTCTCCCATATCCTGTTGCCACATTAGGCCTGTTACATCATCACTAATGGTTCCATCTTCATTATTGGTGTACGATGGTTTATTATAAACACGCCCTGCATCTTGCCAGTACAATGCTTCCGTAGTATTGGGTGTTTTAATAATGGCATTTGTATTGTAAAATTCAGAAACTCCTGTGTGCACAATAGGATAACTTATTGGGGAAGCTTCGCTTACTCTTTTGGTACTATTTTGTTGGGAAATAGCTGTTGATCCGGAGAATAACAGTATAGCTAGTAGTGAGTAGATTATTCTATTCATAATTGTAAGTATATGGTTTATTATATATTACAATAAATTTGCTTATTCACAGCTGCAATAACAACTAAAATCAACCAATTGAGATATTTCATCTATATACTAAGGCATTTATCTATACCAAAAAGCCCAATGGAAATATATCCACTGGGCTTGTAGGCTTTATTTAGAAGTAATTGAATTATTGTAACTATTCAGTAGTAAGACAAAAGTATAAAGACAAAAGACTTAGGATGTTACAACTTTTCTTTTTTTTAAGAACGTTAAAAAAAATAGTGCTATTAATCAAATTGTAGCAAAATAGTATCCTTTTTATAACAATAATAAAAACTTTAAGTATTTGATAATCTTTATACTTTTGTCTTTATACTTTATACTGAGTAGTAACGAATTATTTAATCCAAGTTAGTTTATGCCATAACTTTTCAAGTGGTCCTTGACCATATTTGGTAATCCACCATTTGCAGAAATAGAATTGAAGGGCATAAAGCACAATGCCTATTCCTAATGAAACGGTATGTTTTACATGCGGACCTATTCCTAAACCATATCCGTAAAAGATGAAACCTCCCACGATGGATTGCATTACGTAGGCCGTTAAACTCATTCGGCCTGGATATTTTAAACCACCTACCAACTTGCTAAACCACGTTTTCTTGTAAAGAAGTATAAAGGATGAAACCAATACAAAAGTAAAGGCTAGGTTTCGGTACATTTCAACCACTCGTTTTAAGGTGAGTCTTTCTGCTTCTGAAGGAAATAACTCCTTGGCATTTAATGCCAAGAAGTAGAATGGAATAAAAACAATTGCTGATATGATTAGCGTTTTAGTCCAGAATTTAATATTCTCAGGTGTATCATAAAATCGTTTTGTGTTGCCTAATATATAACCCACAATAAATAATCCGGCAGTTTGAACCAAACGCCCCACTTCAACAGCCCATATCAAAGCCACTTTATGGCCGTATAAGGTATTTGTTTTTACGGTTTCCCAAAAAGAATCGCCCAACTGCGCTTCTTTAAGTTTTGACCAATACGTGTGCGACGGGATTACATTAATGGTATAATCAGGATTAATTAAATGATAAACATAATTAAACCATTCTACGGGTTGTGATAGAAGGATAGCCCCAACAACAAGCAAAGCTTGTAATTTTAAATTACGGACAAAGAACAACACCAACCCTACCAAAGCATACATTAACAATACTTCACCCGGAAAGAAGGCGCCATTGATTAATGCGAAGCCTACCAATAGTAATAAACGCCATAAAAAACGGTATCCAAAATCTTTACCTAAACTACGCTGCTTAGTCATCATTAAACTAAATGTGAAACCAAATAACAAAGAGAATATGGCATAGCCCTTACCTGCAAACATAAAAAACAAGCCATCCCAAACATTGGTATCAAGGGTATTTAGCCAATCGGGTTGCGTGGCATTATCGGGGAAAACATAAAAATTAAAGTGCTCAATGCAATGCAAAAGCATAATGGCAAATATGGCTAGTCCTCTTAAACTATCCACTACCTCAACGCGAGGTTTCTTTACTGTCATAAATAACTGTTTTAGATTTTATAAACTATGAAGTTGTTTAATGTCGTGCTGAAAAACTGCGAGTAACATCTTAATATAATTGACTTCAGCTAATTTTTATTCCGTAGCTAAGGCTATGCAAGAAAAATTGAGCCTTGTCACTGAAACCAATATGTCACTCTCGAAATTTCCAGACAACTTTAAATAACTTCTATTCTAGATTAAGGCGTAGCAAAATAAAAAAAGGAATAACAATAGATGCTATTCCTTCTTAATTCAATTTAATTCTAAATTAATATTGTGAGACAATGCTGTGCTAAATATATTAGGTATTGGGTTGTTTCAATATATTGATAACTTATAGCAAAAACCATAACTGCTAAATATGCCGGTTACGTCAACAGGCATCCAGCCTTTGTTTTACAAACAGGCAGGATTCCTAGTTATGTTTCGTAACCTTATAAGGTACTTAAATATCCTTTAACCCAATTAGCCTGACGAGTTAGAGGAATACTAATGGCTTTTTGTTCATCAATTTCAACTATAGATTGATAACCACTCCATAAATAATCTTCTGCTTTAAAATTTGCATAATCAAATTTCAAATCAACTTTGGCAGGGTTCATATAATCAAGGTACTCACAATAAAAACGACCATTTTCAGTGAGTACGAATAATTTAGGCCATGTGCGATGGGTTTCATCAGCATAAAAAAATCTTGCTTTCATAAAATTATTTTTTTGATAGTATTCCTTTAAAATATTTATAGGGTAAATTTTTATTTCGCGAAAAGGTCCAAAATCGGGTTTCGTATTAAAATACAATACACCTTTTTTTAATAAACTTATAGCTTCTAAGCCATTTTGTTTTGGCGAATCTGTTTTCTTTAAAAACACTTTCTTGAAAGTCCATATTGACATATATTCTTCTTTATCAATAATGTAATGACCGTTATCAACATACTCTTTATCTCCTTTCTGAAATGATATTTTTCTTTTTATATCAACAAGCAGTTTCTCAGCAAGAATTGAGGGTGTTCCGAATTTAAATTTATCTACTTCAGACACCAATTTATAATTATCATATTTTGTACTTAAAACACTTTCGGGATCTAAATTTGTATGTTTCTTATCATATGCTTGAAACATACTGCATTCTTGGTAAGTGCCACTCGCAAAATAAAACTTTTCTTGAATAGCATTCTCTTCTGTTGTAAAGTATTTAATAGCATAATATTGCTTGTTCATATATACATAATTTACAAATACTCTACCCCATACATTTTCTCTTTCTTCAGTAATACCAAAATCACATATCTTAAAGGTAAAATATGTTTCATTACCGCTATTTTGAAATTGTAATTTTTTAAATTCCTGAACTATTAATTCTGTATCCTCTTTGTATCTTCGTAAATCGTAAAGTTCTTTTTCATGACTTTCATTTGCATGGATGAGTTGTGCAATTTGTTTTTCTTTCTTTTCTAATAGATTATTGAGTTTGTCTTTTTCCTCTTGAAACTTTACTTCAAGGTCATGAAGTTCTTCTTTAGTTAATTCTTTCACGCGTGAATATTCCTTAAGAATATCCTCGTTAAACGGTTTGTTATAAAATCCCAGGTGTGCTATATACTCATTATGGAATTGCTTTATAAATTCATGTAAAGTCTTAATTGCTTCAATATCACTTGAAATACTTTTTTCATCACTGTGAATTGCTTCATTTCCTGCGTCTTTTATTTGATATAGCTTAGACAAAAGTGGTTGATTAATTTTTTTTCTAAATATTCCATTAGACATCATTGTGCTTAGTGTTGATGTGTGCCTACTTCTTTTTAGTTTATCTTCAAGTCTGTATATTGCATTTATCGTTAACTCTAATGCCATTCGTGTAAATGCAAGTGAACCTCTAATATCACATAAAACCCGCTCCTCAGCACTTTTAGCTCTGAGATGCAGTTCCCTAATTATAAAGGAAATTTCAGAATTTATTTCTTCTAATTTTTCTAGTTTCTTTAAGAAATCAAAATTGGAATTCATTGTTTGCGATTATGTCTTTGTAATTATTGCCTAATGGGTAGTGGATGATTTCTTAAGGGATTGGGGACTTCAAACCTATCAAGTCGCTCACCTAAATTGATGCGGGTGATACCGCTCAAAAACCTCAGAAACCCTTATGAATTACACACATTGTTGTACAGCGTTGTTTATTTGGCTTTTATATATGTCAATCAAGGTAGTCAATACAGGTTGTAATTTTTCAAATTCATCCTTATCCCAATTTTCATACTCGTAATTATCAAAAATCTCTAAATCTAATTTAATTCGTTTCATTTGTCGACCAAAATCAATCTTAAATCCAATCAATCGATTTAGTTCATTTTCATTTGCTCTTAAAAATTCATATATGGCATTCTTAATCTTATAGGGATAATTTATTCTTAAATCAATACGATAATAAACTCCTTTAGGTTCAAGAATCAATTCGAAATTCTCCATAAACTCATTTATTGTAACTACAGTTCCATATCTGTTTTCATGAGTCTTTATATTTCCTTTCTCAAATCCAGATTCAAGTATAAAAGTAACCAATAAGTCAATGAAATCTACTTTTTTATTTGTCGATTCTTTACTTGTTGTTTCAACAAATTTACTCTCAGAAACAGAATAACTATCAATGTATACATCAATAAAATCAATAAGTTCTTTGTATTTATCCTCTTCTGTAATTAAGTATCCTATATCGATAGAAGAAGTGTCGGAATACTCATGTAGATTCATAGACGTAACAACCGCATGTTGTTCATTTAAGTACAATTTACAATGCAAATTCTCAATCTCAATTGGCTCAATACCAATCTGACGAATTTGTTCTACATTATTATCCACATTTTTACGAATATACCATCTTATTATCACACCCCTCTGTTTTGCTTTTTCAATCCGCTGGGTGAGTTTTTTCCAATACGTGAATTTATTATAGGGAGAAACAATAATTATTTCTTCTTTCGCTTGGTCAATCAATGTCATTATTTTTCCAGAAATCTCTGCTGGCTGAATCAAATCCATTCTCTAAAATCTATCTGTTTGTTTATTTGCAACACGCGGGTTCCTTCAATGCTGTACAACTAATACATCCCCAATAGTCCGCGATATATTTAACAAAAACCAAATATATAAACATTTCCTTAACGTTTGTAAACGTTTACTGCTATAAGTGATTTAAAAATAAGAGTGATGTGGGCCTTGTTTCTCATTTGCGTCAGGTGCTTTGGGGTTTTGTTTGATGCAAGCTTCCTGCAACTTTGCAACAGAGTTGCGTCACTGACGCAAGCTTCCTGCAACTTTACGGCAGGTTTGCGTCACTGACGCAAGCTTCCTGCAACTTTGCGGCGGGTTTGCGTCACTGACGCAAGCTCCCTGCAACTTTGCGGCGGGTTTGCGTCACTGACGCAAGCTCCCTGCAACTTTGCATGGGAGTAGCTACGAAGGCTAATAATTTAACAATAAAACACTGATTATCAGCTATTGGATGTGAAAATATTTTAATATAGTTTCGTATACCCTATTAAAAACAATCATAATCTATACAATTATGTTCCAATCCATTAAGATTTCGAGCTTGCGAAACAGCGAGTTCGTTCAATTTTTCCAACACCTTGATAAACTGGTGTTAAAGTACGATGCTACTGCACTGGGTATAGATGCAGTATACACTCCATTAAAAAACAATAGCGATAAGCTTACTGTTTTATACAAACAAAAAATGGGTAGCGACCTAAGCGAGGAAATTGCTATGGCCGATAAGCGACGCGATGATGCTTTAAACGGTTTATTCGCTCTTGCCAAGGCTTACAAATATAGTTTTAACGAAACCATACGTACGGCGGCAGTCGATTTGTGCAAGAGTATCGAATTTTATGGCGATGGTATTGCACGTTTCAATTATGCGGCCGAAACAAGCACCATTAGCGATTTGGTTAGCAAATGGCGAAACGACGAAAAGCTAGCGGCCGCTGTAGCAACTATTGATCAAGAGCCATGGCTAAACGAGCTTGATGAAGCTAATAATGCTTTTGACACCTTGTTTCTGTCGCGTATTGATGAGAGTGCCAATAATCCGGAGATTAATTTTAGAGACATCCGTATTGAAATGGCTGAGCAGTATACTACACTGCTAAAATACATTGTAGCATTTTCGTTAATTAAAGGTGAAGAGTTATATAAGCCACTTGCGGAGCGCCTTAATGTACTAATTGGTGAGTACGACAGAATGCTTGATATGCGCAAAGCCAAGAGCAATGCAAATAAAGAAGCTGAAGTAACAGAAAATGTAAACGAGTAAATAATACCAAAATCTATTAACTGTTGGTTTTTATAGGGAAAAAGGAAAGGCTGTTCTGGTATCAGAGCAGCCTTTTTGGCTTTATAAACAATAGAATAATTCCCATTAATGTTTTTAAGGCTAAGCTACTAATGAATAGTTTGTTATTGGAATGTGTTTTTTCGTAGACTTGTATTTAAGCGCCTTGTCAGGCTGGCCTCTTTACAAAAAGCTTTTGTTTTATTTGAAGCTTTAGTAAGACTGGCTAGCTAAGAGCTTTGCTCTTAGATCCGCCAGCCGCACTTAAGCTTCAAATAAATAAAAAAGTTTTTTGTAAAGCAGCCTTGAATTTCTTTGCTTCTG